>NZ_JAVCWL010000045.1:0-52962 GCF_030846505.1 Massilia pseudoviolaceinigra
TATTTCCGAAGGATACGAGCCGTGCGTCCACTTCTTGAGATTCATTGAGCGTTGCTTCAAATTCGCCCCTGTATGTGGACAGCACTATATATTCCGATGACCTCGGTGGCTTGACGACCGAAAGAGTCAAAGATTTTTTGGTTTTGCTCTGAAATGTTAAACATAATTTTTCCTTCATGCAGCAACTATGAGGCAAGCCGACGAAAAAATTGCTTTCGCTGCCGCTACATGGGAACTCTTGACGATCCAGCCACCCTGACGGTTGCGGTACCCACGCTCACGGCATACCGTAAACATCAAGTTCTCCAGCGGACCGGAGAACGGCGCGTTGACGGCCATGTCACCACTTGGGAGGCTAGTGGTAGTGATCTGTCCATCAACCCCATGTTGTTTAAATATGCTCACGATTTTTCTTGTTATTATTTGCTAGCGTTTTGTTGTGCTTGTAGCAGCTGGGCGCCGTCGAGCTCGGCCAGCAAGCTCGTCCTCAGCATCATGGCGGTGCCGTAAACACACGTAAGCAACGCTACATTGCGTGCGTACTGGGAGTTCGCCGCTAACAGCTGCAACCTTGAGCATGTGCTCCAATCGATGATCGTCGATATAGGGAGCTTTTGCCATCTTATCCGCAGTTGGTTTGCATTGTATTCAGAGTCACTCAATTAGAGAATACGCTCAAACCCACTGGCGCACAAGGCTTAGCCTCAGTCTTCGGAGAACTGCCTGGACAACGTTTTCCGCCCACGGGTGTCTAACACCGTAAATTAACCGCGGAGGACATTATGGGCCTTGTATGCCGCTATGTTAGGACGAGCAGCATAAGACGATCTGGTGCGCGCCGTCGAACTACTGCATCGCTACCGGTCACCAGATATGCCATCGCGTGGGGTTGCTGATGTCGAGCGAACTTTGCGGCGAGCATTAACCCAGGCACGCGCTCGGGGGCGAGTAGAACGCTCGCTCGACCTGTCGGTGGTTTCCCATGTCTGGCGTAGCGCTTCGAACCCAGCCGCCACGATAACGTACCTAGGTTACACAATTTTTTGCTGTGTAACTTTTCTTGTAACCTGATTTTGTGTAACTTTTGGGCCCCCTCAATAGGTCCCAATTTTAACAAAATCGCCTGCTCCCGAGCCGGTCCGGCAGCTGCTCGACACGGCCCGGGGATGCGCGGGTAACCCCTTGATTTTTTTAAGAATTTTAGCCCTTCTCGCCCAGCGGATTGACGAATCCCGCACCCGTGGAACATTCCGGCCGATGGCGCCAACTTGGTTGCATTTCGGCACTGTTCAGCCTGCGCAACCGGACGCCGAACGGTCGATATATCCCAGAAGCAATCAAGCCACCGGAATTGTCACTGAGGATTAGGTGTTGTCACGAGAGTCAAGCACCGCTAGGGCCGGTTGGACGCGCATCGCCCATTTTCCGCCCACCGTAAATCTTGTCCTCGATCCGGTCCTGCGCACGGCTGGCCACGTCCATGTTCACTTCCAGATAGCCCATCGTGGTCTTCGGGTCCTTGTGGCGCATGATGGCCTGAATGGTCTGAATGGGCGTGCCTTCTTCCGACATGAGGGTGGCGCAGGTGCCGCGCAGGCGGTGGGGCGTGATCCCAGTCAGGGAGGTGGCGGCGTTGGCGCGGCGCATCGCGTATCGGGCGAATCCATCCGGCAGCGCCCTGCCCTGCTTACCTGGCGCGATGAGGCCCGGCGGTCGTCGTTGGGGCGCCAGGTACACAACCAGCCAGCGCGGCATCGGCACTGGGACCGCCTCCTTCCCCTTGGTAATGCCGGGCGTGAAGGTTCGCCGCTCCCAGTCGATCCACTCCCAACAGGCGCTGGCCGCTTCCGACTCGCGCAGGCCCAGGCCGTACATTAGACGCACAGCGATGGCGACGGACGGCGAGCGCGTGGTTGCCTTGTCGATCTCGGCGAGCCAGTCGTCGGTGGTCTTGGTGGGCAGCGTGGCGCGCGGGATTTTCTGGACCGGCAGCATGGGCACGTCCCACGGCAGCTTGGGGATGATCTTGCGCTTGACGGCCCAGTTCACCAGCAGCTTGAGCTTGCGCAGCCAGTGGTTCGCGGTGGCCGGCTTGCGCGTGGCCAGGTGCGCGTTTCGCGCCTTCTCGATGATCTCGGTGCCCAGGTCGCTAATGGGCAGCTGGCCCAGCCCGTGAAGGTGCCGGCGCTTGAAAACGTCGATCCCGCGGCGATGCGATTTGCTGGCGATCGGCGCGCGCAGTTCCTCCCATTGCTCGATCAATTCCTCCAGCGTCGGGACCAGCTGCATGCCGCTCGCGAGCAGGACGGCATCGGCGTACGCCTTGGACATGATCGCGTGTGCGCGCTTGTGGTTCACCTCGTGGGTGGTGCGCTGGCGCCGCGCGCCACCGGCGAGCCGGAAACGGTAGTGGTAATACTTGCCAACCTTGAACAGGGTGCTGGACATGCCGCCCCCGGTCAGGCTGGGGGGATGAACGAACCGAGCTGGTGCAGCACCGGCGCCGGCGGCGGTTCCGGTGGCAGCGCCGGCGCGGCCATCGCTTCGTGGGCCTTCTTGATGCTGTGGCTCATGCTGTAGGCGGCCTGCCCAAAGCTTTTCACATGATAATAATAGGTGCGCTCGCTGATGCCGAGCGCGGCGGCCGCCTGCTTGGCCAGCGCGGCGTCGCCGACGTAATACGCCTTGAAGGCCAGGAACTTGCCCTTCCATTTCTTCATGTCGGCCAGCGTATGCACGGCCATGTTGAAATATTGCATGTCAGGGTGGTTGCGGGCGTTTGGCTCCCTTCCTACCTTGGACGGCTGCAGGCGCCCAAGGGTCCCGCTGCTGGCCGGCCGCATGTAAAAGCTGCGTGTCTGGCACCAGCGCACCCACTCATCACAATATTCTGCTACTACATCCCGATTCTTCATTCGCTCTGCCTCCGTGGTTAACTTGCAGGGCAGTCTAAAGCCGGTTAATGAATAACTTAGATTTTCACCTTAAAGAGGCGGACACAGAATTCGGGAAAAATAGTACGATAAGCTCAAAAATTACAGCCGAATACCCTGGGACGGGGACGGAAATCGTCTAAAGTACCATTTCCGATTGCCAATCGTTCCGCAAGGTTTTACGCACACATTTCTTTTTAGCAACAAATACGGTTCGTATCGGACGAACAGGGTGTCGACAACACTTTTTTCTGACGGTTCGCTTTCGGCCACGAGCAGCCATTCCCACAAGAGCCAATGAATGAAAAAAATGTGGATTTTCGCAGTAGGAATCGGCTTTACGGTGCCTGCTTTGGCACAGGACGTCAAGATTGCTAGCTTCGACCCCACTCACCTTCACCTGAGCGGCAGCTATTGCTCGTTCGAGCGTAAGCCCCGCGAGATAGTCCTGGCGAGCGACTGGGCCGGAAAATTCTGGATGAAGGTCGACGGCAAAATGCTCGAGTTGGTGAGCTACCAAAGTGATGATCTAGTGGGGCGGCAGCTTGCTGGAAAGCGTTGGGACGTGGTCCTCAGCAGCCCCGGTTTGACGATTGAACTTCGCCTTTTGGAACTAGGGCGTGGCGAGGACTCAGCCGCATACAAAGGATATATCGAACTAAAGCAACATGGTTCACGCACACGAATTTCCATTACCGGCGGCTGTGGTACATAGCGCCGCACACCAATTCGTCGCTCTAGTTGGATCTCGGCCGTTGTCGACCGGCAGGAGTAGGCCAAAAACAGTCGTTCATCATCGGGTAGCAAGTCACTCAGGAGGGCAAATGGAAAAAATATCTTTTGCGTTAGACATTCAGGATGGATGGCCACCAGTGGCAACTGAACACGTTTGGTGTGAAAAGTCAGGCTCGATTTACGAACTCCAAAACGCTCCCTTTTTTATCAAAGGCCTCGCTCTCGGCGATAGATTCTCTGCCGAACCCGATGAAGTTAACGGATGCATCTTTGAGTTTGCCACCATAGAAGTATCAGGGCATTCGCTGGTATGGATTATGGAGCAAGAAGGTCTGGAACTTGAGCCATACAAAGTTGAGCTGATAAATCTTGGCCTCGGTATCGAAATTTTCGCTCAGTTTAAACATTACGCAATTGATGTCCCTGAATCGATTGACAGTGATGCAGTCAATGTGATGATGGACATGCTCCAGGACCTTGGTTTTGCGATGGCCTTCCCTGTGTGGAGGCATTGATCCCTCGCGTCCGCCGCTTTGGGTGGTAGCGGAAGTACCAATATACAATGCTGCTGAGCTCAACTATTCTCGCAAGGACCAACATGCAAGATTTTTCTAAATACTCGATTTCCCAGCTTCAGGCGCTGGAAGTTCAATTAATTGAAGAACTGAAAAAGCGTCATTTCCTTAGTGTCAGTCAGGCGAGGGAGCAGATCCTACATATCGCCCGCAATGCCGGCATATCTGCCGCGCAACTTGTCGCCATCAAATCTCCCAAAGCCCCCAAAGCGAGCCCTTCTGTGATGAAATATCAGAACCCGAATGATGCCGCTCAACAGTGGAGCGGCCGCGGGCGCCAGCCTGCTTGGGTCAAGGAGTGGATCGAAACGGGCAAGTCGCTAGATGAAGTACAAATTTAAGCGAAGGGGCGCAGCCACCATACGCGCCAGTTCCACGGAGCGGTTTCGGCCAGGAGCGGCCATTCAAACCTGCAACTCAACAGCTGCGGTATGCGGCTACTTTTATGATTAATGACCAGGCGTTCTTCGAGCGCAATCCAGGGCTGGACCTCCGGCTCGTCGCTGAAATGAACGAGTCCCTCCAGGCAAAATTTAGCGATGCCGAAATCTCAAGGATGTCGCAGTTCCTCAGCGCGACTGATATAGGCTCATTGCGTGGATCAAGACCAGCTATTCGCGACCTTCCGTCCTCCTATGTTGCACTTCTGACGAAGTCAAATGGAGGCGGAATCGTGATCGGAAACCGCGAGATCGCATTTTTCGACGCTCTGACGCTGCGTGATTACTTGGTTGACTACCAGTTCCCAGTATATATGCCCGGCGCATTGCCGTTCGGGCTCAACGGAGGCGGTGTTTTCTATGTTTTTGACATGCGGGAAGCACCTGTCGATGGCGAGTTTCCAATCTTGGCAGCTGCTTCGGGCAACCTCGAATATGATAGCTCCCCAACCATCGCGCATTCATTGCAGCAATTGCTTTCCGACCTCACCAACATCGAAGACTTCCTGTGAAACCTGCGGCGGAAGATTTTCGATTCAACGGAAGCTGGACCATGCGTTTTCCTAAAGTCATGTAAAGGGCATGCGCGGTGCAAATGTAGCTCGTGGAGCGGCCGTTCTGGCGAAAGCTCAAGGACAGCAATGGGGCGACAGCTGCCGAGATCGGACCGTACCGCAGCCGTCGAGTACAATCGGCAGTTGTCGGCCAGAAGCGGCCGCTCGTACTCAACAGATTTCCCCGCGATGCGCGGGATTTTAGCCGCAGTGAAATGCATAATAGGATGCGGATTGGGCCAGCCACGCCTCGCAATTGCATGCACTCGCGCATCATGCGAAGATGCTCCTTGCAGATTTCCTCAAAGAAACTCGCTTTTCGGCTTACAATCTCGATCTCGACCGTCCGTGGCGGTTCAGTTCAACAAAGGTTTATGGGCGGCTGCCTTGCCGCCGGACTGTTCGGGCTGTACCGGAGCCGCCGATATACCCTATTCGTTAGCTCACATGAATATTTTCTGGACTCAAAACCAAATCCCTGCACTGCATGGTTTGTCGAAAGAGCAACAGGCAGAACTGCTCCGACCAATTATTCCCCTTCTGGCAAAGCATTGGCAGGTATGGTCTCCCTTTGCCGGAATGGTTGTTCTGTACGCGATCTTCTTTTTTTTCGCTCCACGATTTCCATATCGATTCCCGGTTGTTGTCCTATCTCTTGTAGCGCTTACTAAAATCGCATGTCTGCCTCGCAACGCCTACATCCATCGCTACCTTAGTGTTTGTAAGTCTGAAGTGGCGAGCTAGCATTTCCGTTGAGTCGGACTGTCGAATGCGTCACAGTTCGTTGTGTAATTTTCGGGCGGCACTCCGCTCACGTGCATGGGCCAGATCGGATCGTAGAAGCCGCTGCCGCTGGTGCGTTTGAGTTCGGCGCTGAACGCCTGACGGCGCGGCTGAGCGTTAACGTTGAGGACGTTTCTCCTTCTGGTCCATGTCCGCTTTGGGGCGGAAGCAGCCTGTCAACGCGTGCGTTTCATTTGCAGTTAGCACGAGCACGCGGCAGTCGAATGCGAGCTGGCGCGGTCGATTGCAAGCACGTTTGGAGATACCGTGAGCCCGGCCATACCGTCATTTGCAGTTAATTCGATCCGGAAAATTCATTGAATGCGAGCACGGCCATTTTGAAACGCGAGCCACTACAGATACTATTGTCACATTGGCGTACTATTTTTCCCACTTCTTTGGAACACGTTATCCCTCATGAAATACCTTCTCGCGTTAGTTCTGAGCATCTTCCAACTCTGCCAAGCTCGCGCTTGCGACAGAGATCTGACCGGCACCTGGAAGTCCGACAAAAGCATGTCGATGGATTTTATACGGGACAAATCAAAGATCGAACCAAAGACTGACGCCTTCCTGAATGCACTGCTAGGCAAAATGACACTCACGTTTACGAACGGCAATTTGTACGTGATCATGCCGGAAACACGAGTTCCAGTCTCAGGCGAGATGCGTCCCTTTGCCGGCTTTGAAGAGAAGAAGCTCTATAAGGTTCTTTTCTGCAGCTCTGCAATGATCGTTTGGTCAGCAAAGCGGTCCTTTGGCGAGGACGATGTGGCCACCACATTCAATTTCGAAGCGCCGGATCTGGCCTGGGTTTATACCGGCAGCACTGTTCCTGAAACGCCCGACATGCACACGCGCGAGTACTTCCGGCGCGTTCGCTGAGGCTAACAATTCATTCAAGCCGAAGCGTTTTCGCGGCTCAGCTTAATTTGGGCGTTAAACGGCTGATTTGCAGAATTATGACCGTCCGCTTTGGGGCGTAAGCGGACGGTCGGACGGCGCTGCTGTCACCTTAACGTACTATTTTTCGAATTCTGTGCTCGGCCCTTAAAGCGCGCGGCGCCATGGAAACGCCGGCGAATAGCCAAGGAACAAAGGCTTAGCGAAGAAGTTGCGCACGCGCGGCGGGACGATAGAGCGCGGCGCTTCCGGTGCGCTCTCCTTTTCGAGCTGGTGCCGGGCGCGTGTCGTTAGTTTGTATTTGATCCCCTCGCGAATCAGACAGCCGCGTTCGACCAGATCGCAGTAAAGCTCGACCATCTTGCAGTGGTCGATGCCGGCCGGGAGCTTGCGCGTGACGAAATCCCCATGCACCTCGGCGCCCCGATAGATCGTCATTGGCCCCTTGAGGAACGCTGTCAGGATCTGCTCGCTGCGTGAATTTTTCTCAGGAAATTTCATACCTAGCTCCTGCAGGCGCTCGCCGGTGGGTTTTGGCCGGTGTCTGGTGGACCTGGCCGGCGGCGATCCGCGCGGCGATCATCGTTTCGGCGGCGAACAGGTCTTCGCGGGTCGCAACGGCGCACTGCGCCTCGTGAATCGCCAGCGCATTGCTCACCGCGTCCATGCCCGGCCCGTCGAGCCGGTACTGGCCGGTCCTCGCGCCCCGTTCCGCCGCCCGGGCCATCGCCTCCAGGGCCGGTATCATTTCCGGAACGTACTCTTCGCCAATGCCCGTTTCGGCAAGACAGAGCGTAATGTTCATGGCCGTGCAGAGATAGACATACGACGTCGCGGTTGCATCGCCCAGCTTGATATCCTCGAACGCACGCCAATATTTTACGCAGATGAGGGTCGCCTCTTCCCCCTCGATCGGCAGCGCATTCATCATGCGCACGTCATGCCGGGATACGCCGGCAGCGATCACCTGCAGGCCGCCGCCGACGGCACACTTCTTCTCGCGATATGCCTTGACGCGACGCTTCGGCGATCCGTGTTTGCCGGCCATTATGCGTGCTCCAGCAAAGAACCCTGCCGGCGCACATTCGCGCGCTCTCGCGGTGCTACGTTCATCTTCTCGGCTTTCATTTTCGTAAGCAGTGCTGTTGCGGCCGCCCGCCCTATGGCGGCCTCCTGGTTGAGATGGTTTTCTATTTGCGTGTAGGCCAGCTCACGCTGACGCTGCACTTCCGCACGCAGTTTCGCCTTGACTCCGGCCAACGCTGGTTCGCCGTCCTCCCTCCTGACCTGGTCGTAAGCGACTTGGCGCACGTGCTGTGGGGCTCCCGCCAAAAGGCGGATTTGACAGCATTCCCGGTGGGCATTAAAGCGCCCCCACAGCGCCACGCAAAAATCGCAACTCACCTGGTCGGGCCGACGAGGAAGCTGCGGATCGTGGTGATCGACATGTCCGCTACGTCGTGGATGCGGATCATCATCGCCGCGCTCAGCGCGACCTTGACGTTCCGGATATTGCTCACGTTCGTCGGGGAGACGCCCAGTTCGCGCGACAGGGCGGCGTCGTTCTTGACGCCGAGCTTCGCCATGACAGCGTCGAGCAGCATGCCGACGTTGTAGGCCGGGTTGTTGACGTCGATCGTCACGAATTTTCTCTCGGTGGTGGTGGTAGTGGTGCTCATACGTCGTCCTCATCGGTGATAGGTTGGTTTTTTCGTGCTCGTGATGCTTTCAAAATTGCTTTCATGCCGGCCACGGCACCGGCCGGCATTCCTTTTTTGGCGCGGGGAGACACCTCGGTCGGATCGACGATTCCCACGCGGCTCTGGCGCGGTTGTGCCGGCGGGACTCCGCCGTTGTCGATCGCAGCTTGCACCCGGCCCTTGAACGCCAGGGCGGACTCGCCAGCTTGCGCCGGCTGCAGTCCCAGCCGCTCAGCTTCGGCCGCGACGCTGGCGTCCGACGCCCACCAAGCCTGGCTGGCCCGAGCGCCAGTCGCACGTTCCGGGCCTCGGGCATTGCGGCACCAGTTGCGCCACGGGCCTTCCCATTCGAGCTTGACGCCACGGGAACCTGCCATCGGCACCCAGTGGTCCCGGAACGTCGCAGCCACCTCGCGGACATGGTCTTGGGTCCAATCCGGAAACTTCGCCAGCGCCCAGTCACCCCATGATTTCGGAAGTGCAAAATCTTTGGGCAAACGGGTACCGGTTGCCGTGTTCCGGTTAACTGATGATTCAATTGATGGTTTACTGATGGTTATGGGTGCGAGATCTGCGGGGGTTTTTGGCAGAATCTGCGGGGGTGGGGGTGCAGATTTTGCGGGGGTGGGGTGCGGATTCTGCGGGGGTGCGGATTCTGCGGGGGTGCGGATTCTGCGGGGGTGCCGAAATGGGCCGAATAGATGTGATAAATCGTGCTGCGGCCACGCCGCATTTCGCGTCGTACGATGCCGAGCGCTTCCAAGCCCGTGATGTGGCCCTGAACGGTACGCTCGCCCATGCTGCATTTGTACGCTATCGTCGTGATCGACGGATAACACTCGCCCTGGTCATTGGCGTTGTCGCACAACGCGATCAACACGAACTTTTGCCCCGACGGCAACGGCGACTTCCATGCTGCTGTCATTAAACTAATACTCATTTGAATCCTATGTGCTGCATCAGAACGGCGCGCCGCCCGTCATATGTTCGATACGGTGTTGGCCACGCAGTCTCTGCTGGGCGACGCTGGCGGCGAGTGCCGCAAGGAAGGCTGGGTTCACTCATCGGATGTCATTCGGCGCTACGGCCCGCCTGGGTTGCACGGACGCAGTGGACGCATTTGCCGTACTGGGCCAGCTGCTTGGCGAACACGTTCTTCCCGCAAGCGCATTTCTTTGGCCTGAGCACCGGCCCAGGCTTGGAAGCCCGCGTCCGTTCGCTAAACATGTCGGAGCCGATCCGACTTCCGACCGCCCACATCACGCCGCTTTCCAGGTAATGGCACCGCTCGTGCCGTTTGGCTTGATATGGCCAAGTATTTTCAAGCGCTGCAGGGGCGCATACAGCTCGGGCGTTTTGACGCCGAGTGCGTTGGCGATCTGGGCCACAGTACGGCCGCCATGCGCGCGTACGTGCTCAAATGTCTTGCGCTCGATGTCGCTGGGCGGGCGCCGTCCTGCGCGCCGCGCAGGTTCATCAATCACATGCCTGGCGTGCAACGCGGCGTGCTGCGCCGCAAAGTGTTGAAATGCATTCATTCGGTCTTCTTTATTGGAGATCATGTTTCCAGTCACGCGGACAAACAGTAGGGGCGGCACAACGCCGTCCGCTAAAAATGCAGACTTGCGCACTTCATGCCAGCGGACTCGATTAGGAGGTCAACTGCGGGGGACTAGGTTTTCATCGGTACTCGTCCGGCTGCAGGTAGACAATGGCGTCAACGGGCACGACCTTGAGCCCGGCCGCTGCGAGCAAACGCGCGCAGTAATTGAGCTGCCCGCCCGATTTCGCACGAGAAATGGACGATTCGTGCATACCCAGTCGGTCTGCAATAGCGGTAGCCGTTGCTTTATTGATAAAATTCAAGATTGTCGTAAAATTCTTGCGTGACTGGTCGGCAATTTCCGGGGATACTTGGGCCAAGTCGGCCAGTTCGCTCTTGCTAAACTCGGCATCGGACGGGGCCGTATCCATGGCGGGGCTGTTAGGCATGGAGAAATCCTATGCTGCATGGGTAAAAAATTGATAAAGTACCGGCCGTAGGCAAGAATGAGAGGGTCGAAAAGATCCGTGTCAAGCTGGGCCGCCACGTGCAATAAGCCTGGCGCGTGCGGACCGCGTGCTATACAACTGCGCCGCGATGTCAGTTTCAGTTTTCTGTACCTCAAACATTATTGCCACCAATAAATATTTAACAAAATATTACAGTTTTTCGCAGGTTTTTACAATGAATTATTGCATTTAGTGATTTTAAAAAATTATTTTGGTAAAAATATAAAAATGACAGATGTGCAAAAAGACGCCCCTGATCGCACCCAGCGCCTTCGGGAGGCGTTGCAGCGAAAAAATGGCGGCAACGCGTCGGAGCTTGCGCGATACGCGCAGGTGGTCCCGCAAGCAGTCAGCAAGTGGCTCACAGGCACCCAGTTCCCGCGAGACAGGGCCTTAGACTTGGCGGCAGAATTCCTTAATGTGACCCCGGAATACCTGAAATTCGGCACGCCTACGGTACGCCCACCACCGACCGAAGATTCCCTTATTCTGATGTACGTCAAGCCGCTCGAAGCCAAGCTGCTGACAAACTTTCGCGAGTCGACGGAGCAAGGCCAACACCAGATGATGATCTCATCGACGCATGCCGAGAAACTGTCCTCAGAAAAGTTACCCCCGAAAGGTGCGGCTTCGGACTAGCCGCAATTGCCGTTCCGGAGTGGCATGGTCGCCGACAAGGCGGCGATGGTATCTGCGATGGCGAGCGAACGCGCGACATTCAACAGATACGCTTTTGACGCGGTCGAGGTGGAGTCGAACAAACCTATCAAGACGTTGCGCGCCTGGTTCGACGAGGTATTTTCGATGGGCACTTCTGGTACTGGTAGATTCAATTGAGCGGCGCTTTGAGTGGACATGGTATTGATCTGTTAACAATAATGTTACAACATGGAAACTGTAGTGACACTTTGCCAGAGCGTAGGGCTCATGGCAACCGAAGTTTACTATCACCTTTCGCCGAAGCAATAATTTACGTTTGACAGTAAACTATCAGCTGCAAGTTGAGCAATACATCAAATTATGTGGCTGTTCAATGTTGCATTTGTGCAATTTTTATTGCCGAAAAACTGGTATCGCTCACTGCGGAGAAGGGGCGGCCTGGGTGAAGTAGCGCCTGCCGAAGCTGCCAGGCCCTCAGACGCGGCCCTCAACTTTGCCCAATAGCTAAGATTAACAATCTGCGCTACACTTGCCACCGCTTATTGCAATGCGGAATTAAATGGCTTGTAGCACCCCGTTTCCCGAAGTGAGAATGACCACGGCCCAGCTGCGCGCGGTCGCGCACCTTGCCACGCTCATACAGGCTGACGACACCTTGCTACGCGAGATCCGGCGCATCGTTCCCGCCAAGGTCGCCGGCTTCAGCGAATGGCGCGGCCAACTTGATTCCGAAGTGTGGGTCCGTTTTCACTGGTATTTCGATGAGGTACGCGACGATTTTGTCGTGCCGGCGCAGGGCGTAAGCACAAACATCATTCTTGTCACTCCCTTCAAACAAGATCTGTCCCGGCCCACGTTCTACCGCATGCTGATGCGCCGCCTTCGACGCCGGCTTGACTGGCAACCCTATGTGAAGCTCAACCTGGAGGCGCAGGACGTGCGCAACGATCCGCAGTTGCCGTCCATGCGTGCCGCGTTGCGTCCCGTACCCATCGCCATGCGGCCCCTTCACCGGGATGGAACCGCGACTTGGGGCAGAAAGACCGCACGCGAGCTGGCCTGCCTCCCGCCGGCGGACCAGTTCGCGCAGATCGCCAAGCTTGCCAGGCAGAAGTTTTCCTTCGACCAGGCCCTCGCCTACGCCCGCTGCAAGGAAGATGTCAACATCTACGTGCTTGAAGAAAATCACCGGCCGGCCTGGCGCCAGGTGTATGCAACGGAAGAACTAGCGATGCGCGATCCACGCCTGCACATGCAGCGCGGCGCCCATACCTGGCACGCCGCGCAATGGCACGCCGAAGATCCGGCGTTCTGGACCGCAGCTATCGAACAAGGCATCGAGCACGGCTGGCTGATGACGTCCGACGACGGCCTGGCCACGCTGGTCCTGTCACGCAAGGGAGAAGCTGTCACGGAAAGGGAGCTACGCTTGATCGAGCCCAGTCTGGTTGAAATCGCCCGGTTCGCGCACAGCATGATGCGGCACCAGCTGCGGACGCCCGCAGCCGTCCAAGCAGCCGCGGGAGCGGTCCTATCGGATATCGAGAGGACGATTTTGCTTCACATGCACGATGGCCTGCAGCGCAAGGAGATCGCCGACCGCATGAGGATGAGCCTGTCTGCATTGGACCGGCATATCAAGTCGTTCAAGGTCGAATTGAAAGCCAAGTCCAGCATCGATGCGATCAACAAGGCCAAGCTGCACGGCATGCTTCCCGTTACACGGTAATCAGGCGCGGTCGACGTGCTCGCGCAGGAACCTGGCGTGCGAATACGGTTCGCGCTTGCGATAGTGGTCGGGCAGATCGAACATTGCCCAGTAGTAGGCTTCCCTGCCCCGCGTGACCTGCGGTGGCTTGCAGTATTTCAGCGGGTCGCCTGGCAGATCGGAGGACCAGCATCCGTCGCCAGTATGGAAAAACGGCACTACGCGGCGCTCACGCAGCGCGGCCAACAGCTCCGCTGGCGCACCCTCCTCTGCAGCGATATCGGCGTGCCATTCAAGGCTTTTGGCGTTCATCATCGGCACCAGCGTGGGCGCTCCCTCTGCGTCAAAGAACAGAAAGCCGTGGGGATTAGTAAAAAGATAGTATTCAACGAATCCGTAGCGGTCGCACAGGCCCTTGACCATGGCGGCCGCAGCCGGGTCGCGCAAAAATCCAAACTCGTGGGCGTCCAGCTGGCCGGCCTGGCTGCGTGACTGATCGAGGAAGTAGGTGTTCTGCAGGGCGTCGATGGCCGCCTCCAGCTGATCGAGCGCGTCGGACTCCTGCTTGCGGATAAACCGATGGATGAGGCCACGATTAAAGGCCGCCACGGCAAAGCTCGCGTCGGCGCGCGCAGTGAACATGATTTTCTTACAGGGCAGATCGGCGGCCGCCTCGCAAAACTCCAGCCCATCCATGTCCGGCATCGCGTAATCGATTACCACGACGGTGGGCAGCGAAAAACGCTGGGGATCGCCGACAAAGTGATAGATCCGCTCCAGGTCGCTTTCGGCGGTCGTGCCCCCTTCACCGCACTCATCTTCAAAGCCCAACAGTTGGAGTCCACCTGGGTCCACCCTGCTGAAAATATCCGACACCCAATGGAGCGCCGCGCGAGCCCGATTGAAGGCGGTCTTCGCCAGGCTTTGTTCGAGTTGGAAATCCAGTACGGCCACTGAAGAACGATCATCGTCAATCACAACCGTCATTGTCGGGTGACGGTAAAGCGGCAACTGGACTGGCATGCATGTCTCCTCGGGCGGCTTTTCAGTATATAGCGGAATGAAGTTACAAAAAAGGCCAATGTTGGATAAAAGCATTTATCACCAATTCTCACATTTTTGATGAAATAAAAAATTACAACAAATTCGCTAAACTGCAATATTATGTTGCAACTGCTGGCGACGTGCCGGCGCCATTTCCCTCAAAGCGCACCCCGGAGCCCTATGAAAGAACTCAACAACAATCGCACACCGGATTTCTTCCTGCTGCCGTGCGCCCAGCCAATGGAACCATCCGTGAAACGTCATTACATCGCGGCCCTGGTCGTGCTCGTCTGCGCAGTCGTCTATCTCAACGTCGCGCACTCCTCGCCCGCCCCTCTCGGCTGCCGCGCCGAGCTGTCCCAGTAAGGCCCCACATGTCAACCAACTATCGGGGTGTCCAAAAAGTATTCCAGAATGAAATCGATTCACTGTGGGGACGCATTGAACAGTTATTGAAGGAACACGACATCTGCGCTATCGCCGCGTTCGTCATCCCGCTTACGCCGAACGGGGCACTGTTTTCCTGTACGCGACGCCGAACAAGGACGGCACCGTGCCCGCATCGCTGATGGCGGCCTACAAAGCCATCGATCCAACAGCCATTATTACGCCATTGCCCTCTGACGACACGCCAGCGTAAAGGCTTTGTCCGCACGAATCACCACACGCGTCACGGCGCTGAACCTGGCCTCCAACCGTGGCCCGCTCTACCAGACCGCGCATCTGAAAACTACACCCGCATGCCGCCACGCCGCCCATTGTGTGGCGTGCGCGAATTTTCCTGATGGCACACAGATCCTGCGCGAGCTGCTTGCCATTGTCGGCAACGACGGCTATGCAATAACCGCCCTCATCCTGGGCGGCTACCGCAAGGATCTCGCCACCACCATCGCCAACTATCTCGACCTTTACACACCACGACATGAACGACTTGATCACGCGACTGCGCCTCGCCAATGACCCGACCGCTGACGTAGCCGCCGACCACATCGCCACGCTAAGTGAACGCGTCGCGATCCAACAGACCATAATGGACAGCGCGGCCAGCATTCTGGTCGAAGCCATCGCATCTTCGAACGGGATCGATGAAGCGCAGGCCGAGGCGTGCATCGCCAGCATACGCGGCAAGCTGGCCGACATCGGGAAAACGACCGCCGAACATTATCTGGAGCTGATTTGCGATCGCATCGCCGCCACAGCTGGCATCGGACCGCAGATGGAATTCAACCCGCTTACCGCGCTCGATCAAATCCGGATCGTCCTCCATGCGCAGCGGCGGACCGCGGAACGCCTTGAGTGGGCAATGTCGGTGCTATGGACGCCGGCCGACAGCGCGAACAAGCCGCACCTGGTGGTGCGCACCAAGGGGACGCGGGCGATCATCCGCGAATTTGGCGGGGCCTAACCTGGCTCGATGCCGTCGACCAGCTCTTGAACGAAGGGGTGGCGAAGCGAGATGCAGTTGGCGTGGCATCGGCCGAGCTGCCGGCATGACGGCCAAGTCGACGCGGTGCCCGTTGACGCCGGTGGCAATCCTCGATCTGGCCAACGCGCACGCGACGTCGAAGGCCAAGGCGATCTACAGCTTTTCAAAACGGGACGTGATCGCTTTTGCGGAGGCGGTGGCTGCAGTGACGACGCAGACCGGCGAAGATACTGCACGACTCGCTGCGCTGAGCGGCAGTTCCGGGTTCGTCACCGGCCGCGACGCCGGCGAACCAGCCTACCGAATGTTGGGTACCGATGAATGGTACACAGATCTACGGACCGCGATTGACCAACACCCTGCCACACGGCGCTCCGCCTTTGCCCGTGCCCGACACGATCTCCAGGCGGCATATCACGTCTTACGAGATCATTAACTTAGCAAAATTCATCAGTTAACTTCCAAATCACCCTAAGTTGCGCTAGTATTCGATCAGTACGCGATTCGCCAGATTTTCGACGTTTCTTAGAAATCTGGCGAATCCTTAGAAAAATCAACTTAGGATACCTGAATGACTGCTCTGAAGCCGCTGCCGCCCGTTAAGTCGCGGATCAACATTCGGGGCTTGGTGGAGATCGCTGACCGCGCGCAAGTGACTTTGACAAACCTTCGCGATGACCTGCTCGAGCCGTGGCCGAGAAAAATGGCGCCTGAAATTTCGAGCAGTCGGTTAGCCAAACTCTGCCAAATTGACCGCACCCAACTTAATTACCTCTGTACGCGGGGCGATAAAGGTACCTACCCGACCGGGACTCTAAGCGGCACGAAGCGTAGCCGGATGTTTACCGTCGCCGAAGCGCAAGACTTCGTACGGGCTAATGGCGCGTTCAAGGGAAAGCCTCCTGGGATGAAGGCTATTGCATGCGCTGTTGGAAATTTCAAAGGCGGCGTAGGCAAGACTACTCAAACAGTCGCTATTGCGCAAGGATTAACGTTGCGCGGCTATAGAGGCTTACTGATCGACCTCGATCCGCAAGCGAGCGCTACTACGCTTATGGGATACGTGCCGGACGCAGAAATTACGGAGGATATGACCGTAATGCCCGTAGTGTATGGCGATGAACTTAGCCTTGAATATGCTCCGATCGCAAGCTACTGGCCAGGCCTAGATCTCATCCCCTCGTGCCCTGCTCTATTCGGCGCCGATTATTTCCTGCCTAATAAACAGGCTGCGGACCCGAAATTCGAGTTCTGGAAAGTCCTTGACAACGCACTTGAGCCGCTGCGGCACAAGTATGACTTTATCATGATCGACACCCCGCCAACACTGTCTTACCTGGCCATCGGGTCGTTCATGGCAACTGATGGATTAATTGTTCCGCTCCCTCCAGAGACACTTGATTACGCATCTTCCACGCAGTTTTTCCGCCAATTCGCTGACTTGTTTGAACAATTGAACGATAGCAAGTCGATTGAAAAAGAGTTTGAGTTTATCAAGATTGTATTGTCTAAAGTCAAGCAGTCGGCCGCGACAACGCCTGTTGTTAAGGCTTGGATCAAACAGACCTATCATGAACTTCTTGCAACGGCAGAAATTATCGAAACTGATATTGTTATGAATGCATCGGCAGAGTTCAAAACCGTGTATGACCTGTCGAGCTACGAAGGCAGCGTGAAAACTTTCAATCGCGCCTTGGAATCCTTTGACGCTGTTGTGGACGAGGTCGAGAGCGATATTCAGAACGCTTGGCATCGGCGCTCAATGGAAAATGGAGATTGAAAATGGCAAGTAAGTTACAACAACGGCTTGCTGGAAAGACAGCTGCCATCCAGCGGGTCGCCTCTCCTAGTGAGGCCCATGAGGTTCTCGGCACCGCAAACAGTTCGCTGTCAACCGTGGATAGCGATGCTACATCTGGCTCACGACGCTCTATGTCTATGCCTGGTCAATTAGGCGCTTTTCGCTTGGAAGCGCAAAAGTACGAGCTTGTAATTGCAGATTTACAAGCAAAGCTAGCAGCAGCTAATCAAGGCTCCTATACGATTACACGTATTCCACTACCCCTAATCGACGACAGTCCGTACCAACCTCGACTCGAAATTGATCCAGAGGAAATTGACGAACTGGCAAAGACTATGGCAGCCGCCCATCAGGCAGATCCTATCAAGGTTCGTCGGGTGGGAGATCGCTTTGAACTCATTAGCGGTCATCGGCGAGTTCGAGCTGCACGGACATTGGGCTGGGAAGAAATTGATGCAATTATTGAGGTACGCAACGATATTGAAGCAGAAGTTGAGGCAATGCTTTTGGTTGTCGGTAATGTGCATCTTTCCGCCTATGAGTTGGCAAAAATGTATGACCGGGCTATCTCCAAAGGAATAGTTGCTAATCAGACCGCCTGTGCAGCTTTTTTTGCAGCAAAGCAACCTGTTGTTTCTGCTTGCCTGGGCATGCTTGACCTGCCTCCCGAAATTATTTCATTATTGGATTCAAAACCTCGGCTGATGGGATACGAGTGTGCAAAAGTCGTCAAAGCTCTTATCAAAGAACATCCTACGCACATTGATACGATTATTCGTGGCGTTGCCCGACTGGGCGAGGGAATGCAGCAAAACGCCCTTAAGGGTTGGGTACGTCAATCCATCAAACAGAGCGCAGAGCATAAGGAAGATGACCGGCGCACTATCACGAGCAATGGCCGCCCAGTGTTCACGACCAAACGCGACCCGCGCTCCGTGACCGTTTCATGCAAAATTCCAGGAATGGATATTGAGATCTTCGAGGAGCGCCTGCGTCTATGGCTTCAAGAGCAGGCGAAATCAGTTGATGAACTTATGACAGGCGCATAAATTGAAAATCCTTATAAATCAATCACTTAGTAATTATAAGATTCTTATAATTCCAGCCTCACCGGAGCTGAGCGTATGAAAACGTAAGCTCTAATGAAAAAACCCCAGCCTGCCAGCCGGGGTTTTTTACTTTTAGACCATTGAATCATGCTAAAGGGTACGGGTGATGCGTCAAGAACTCCATCTTAGTCCCCTTGGTGTGACTCGTCAAACACTTTTGCTTCCCTTTTAGGCAGCTTAGGAGAGATCGTGCACCCAAAAACCCTAGATGACATTGTCAGGCCCTACCTTCACCTTCCTACTACAGTCCAGTGCGCTCTGGTCAGGGTCGAAACCCATCCAGTGTTCAGAGCGTTGACGAGAGCAACCCTGGCGGTACTCAAAACACTTGTTACGCGATCCTCGGCGACTAACGGAACCGCGATCATTCGCGCGCGAGTAGACAAGATGGCCGATGAGGCTGGCGTCAGCTACAAAACGGTTCAGCGTGCCATGCGCACGTTCCGTGAATTCGAGTGGGTCCTTCCGGCGACGGAAGGCCGGTCGGAATACGGGGTGTTCGAGTCGAAGCGCTATGTCTTCACGCCGGGCTTGTGCGAGCTGATCGATTTGCCGACCAAGAGCAAACCGGCCCCAGCTTTAGCCCAGGAGACAGAAATGTCCGACGGTGCTATATACGTTGATCTTAGTTTAAAAAAAGATCTACAGGAGATCTCGATCAAAAATCGAGAAGGGCAACCCCCAACCTTACCACCGACCGTCACCAAAATTCCGGAAGAAACTGGTATCAGCGCAACAGGCGTTTGCAAGCTGCTGGGCGTCGCCCGGCGTGCCGACTACAAGCTCGAAGACGTGTACCTCCTCGCCAAGCCATACCTCGAAAAAATCGGCACCAATGCAGCCAGGTGCTATCGCTACTTGCATGCCATGCTGGTGAACCCGAAGAAGGTCGATTACGCAGGCAAGGCCGCCCAGGAGCGCCGCAATGGCGACACTGATCCTGCCAAGGCACTCGCAGCAATCGCCGCGCATTGCCGCTTCAAGCGCTACTACCACGTCAGCAATGGTATCCGCGTGCGCTTCTTCGATGGCACTGCCGAAGTTAGCCGTAATGGAAATTGCGAGCTGTATGCTGGGACGCAGATGCAGGGGCTATACAAGGGAATTGCGAATGGCAATTTGGTGGAGGTGATCGAATGATTCATGTCGCAGCCCAGACGTCACAGCCCAGCTCGCGACCATGATCTCCGATTAATTCCGGGACGAAGGATGGATCGTCATCGCAGCAACCGTTTCGGCATGGCGCTCGACATCGTCCTTGTGGAGATACCGCCCGGTGGTCTTGATCGAGGCGTGGCGGGCATTATGCTGAACGGTCTTGAGCGGCACGCCACCGTTGGCCTGGTGTGTCAGCGAGGAATGCCGCAGCCAGTGCGTCGACGCGCGCGCCAGGCGAACGGCGATCTCGGGCATGCCGGCGTCCAGGGCAAGGGCGTGCGCGCGGCTGATCACGGCCTTGAGGGCGGCGGCGACGGCGTAATGGCTGACACCGCGCTGGGGGCCGCGGCTCGCCAGCACGAGCGATATCGTCTCGCCTGGCGCCGGCAGCGCGGCCAGGCCGAACGCTTGCCGGTACTGGCGGAATTCGGCGAGCAAGGATGGGGGGACAGGGACTTTTCCGCGCCTACTACCCTTACCCAGGACATGCAGCCACCATGCCCCGCTGTCGTCGCGCCGGATACTGCGCATGTCCGCGCCGATCAGTTCATTCAGGCGCACGGCCGTGAGGTAGTAGGCCTGCACCAGGAAGCGCGCGCGGGCGCGCCGCAAGGCGGCGCCTGGCGTAGCGTCCTGCAGGACGTCGGCCGCTTCGAGCAGCAGAGAGATTGCGGTCGGGGGCAGGTGGCGCTCGATGGCTTCGCTGCCGACCGCGCGCATGCCGGTAAGCAGCTGGGCCGGGTTCGCCTGCAAATACTCGGCGGTGCAAGCCCAGCGGAACAGGCTCTTGATGACGGTCAGCGCCTGCAGCTGGGAGACGTCGGCGAGTGGGCCGCAAAAGGGTCGCCAGCGCGGGTCGGCGCGTGCGAAGCGCGTCGTGGCGATCCACTGGTCGGCCGGCTGCGGATCGGTGATGAACGCGGCGAAGGCCAGCAGGTCTTCGTAGCGCACGTCGGCAAGCTGCTTGCCGTGAACGCGTATCCAGAACAAAAACCGATCGGCCTCCTTGCGGCAGTTGCGTACGGTACGCGGCGACAGATTCGGCCGGCGTAGCCAAAGCGCAATCAGCTCTTCGTCATTGATGGCGCGGGTCAGGGACCCGGAGGGGAGGGGAGGTGCGCCGCCGGCGGCGAGCGGCCGATGGGGCGCTGGCACCGGTAAAACAGATTCAATGTTACCCCCCTGCGCGGGGTTGGGCAGGGGGATCGACATAGGTGCTTACTTTTTGGACGGCGGGGTTTTGGCGGGAGGCTCGCCAGGTTCGCGGTTCTCGCTGGTGCGCTTGGCGCCATCCTGAGCGGCGAGCGTATCGGCACGCATCTGGCCGCGCAGCTCGGCCGCTTCCTCGCTGGCGCGCTTGGACTCATTGCGGGCGGTGGTCACCAGCGCGCGCGCCTGCTCCAGCTCGCGTGCTGCGCTTTCCAACCGCGCCTGGCTGGCCTGTACAGCCATGTTGGCCGATGCCAGCTCGCGCGCCGCTTGCTGCGCCATCCGCTCCAGTTCAGCAATGTGGGCAACGGCTGCCAGCTCGCGCGCCGCGATCTCGCCGGCGCGACGCTCGCTTGCATCGAACTTGGCCACTGTGACGGCTGCCGCTTGCTCGGCCGCCACGCGGGCCGTGCGTTCGACGGCCAGTTCCTCGCGCGCCGCGCCGAGATCCGCTTCCAGCCGCGGCATCGCCTCAAGGCGCAACTGGGCCTTGGCCAGTTCGGTTCGCGCCGACTCGGCCGCCTTGCGCTCGCGATCCATTTCGACCTGGCCGGCCTGCCAGTCGAGTTCCAATTGACCGGCTTTGCCCTGCACGGTAGCCAGTTCTACCTGGAGCGCTGTCAGCGCGTCGACCTGGTTCTCGATCTCGGCAGCCTGGCGCTCATTCTCGGTGGCGAGATCGGCCGCTTCTTGCTGTTGTTCGGCCAGTTCCGTTTCCAGCGCCGCTTTCGCGCTGGACAGTTCCTGTGCCATAAATTCCAGGATGGCGCGCTGCACGCCCGCCGGCAAGGTCAATGCGCTGGCGATCTTTTTTTCCCGATCAGCGCGCCATTGCTGCAACAGCTTGCTGATGGTGCCCAGGCTCCCCATGTTTCCCAGTCGCTCGCGCACAGTGCGCAAGGCCGGGGTGCTTCCGACCGCAACCATTGCGTCCGCGATGGCGGCTACCTGGGCCAGTGTGATGCTCGCTTCTCTACCCATCGATTGTTCTCCATTGTAATGATACGATATGATACGAATGATATGATATGAATCAACGAAGAACAAGCGCCCCTTATACCTTTCTTGAGCAGCAAGTGTAGCGCGGTTTGCTCGAAATATGGGGTGGTTGACCAACCCGTGATTAGGGCCGTAATCACGCGTTCGTCAAAAAAATGTTCCGACTAGACAATATAGTGCAGCCATGAAGCGCGCTCCGCTCTACTTTTGAGCGGAGATCGCCGCCTGAAGAAGAACGTCAATCAATCCTCGCACAACCGCCTGACTTTCCTTTGGAAGGCGAAGAAAATCCCTCACCAACACCACTGACTGAGCATCCCGGGCTTTACAGTCCAGCACGGTTGGAGCACCTGCATAACGGTCACCTTCACCAAATCGGAGCCAGGCTGCGCTTACTCCAGTCCAGTCCGCAAGTATCTGGATACGACCTTGGGTAGGTATCGAATCTCCGCGAAGCCACTTACGTGCGCCGTGTGTGGTCACAGTTAGGCCATCAGAACGCAGGTTAAATCCTCGCGCAAATTGGGTGGCGGAAGTGTGGATCCCCGCAGCGAAAGCAGCACTATTTAATCGCCGGGCGAATAACATACCTTCAGAGACAGACCCCGGTGGGTTGCCGGCGTCAGCCCCGACGATTTGATTATTTTTACGCAAAAATATTTCTTTCATAATAATATTTATTAAGAGAAAAAATGCACATAGGATAGGGTGCGCACAACATCTTCATCGGGTATTAAAATTGCTTTTTTGCTTGTGGTTATTTTTTTATGTATTCTGCATATCAAATATTTATAGTCGGAAACCGAACTGCGCTAGAAACGTTCACAACAATGGTCGATCTCAGCAACCTGTCATACATCCACCTTCAACACGTACCCGTTCCGAGCGGCAGTTGGTTTTATGATACCTATAAAATCAGCTTTTACCTGCACTCTTCCTCCGCGCCCAGTACCGAGCAAGTCGAGCTCTGGTGCAGAGCGGCAGGGTTTTCCGCATGGGCCGTGCGCCGTATCTGACGATGTACCTTGCGTGCCGAGAACATGGGCCGGTCTCCCCAACAACGCGACAGAACCGTGGACGCTTACTATCATTTCCCACCAAAAGTTTGATATCGATCAAGACCTATCTTTTTCTTACGGCGATCATAAATTGATACCACCTGCCAGGACGCAGCGATGCAATCAGAACGCTTGGAAACCTATAAAAATTGGTCAATTTCAGTACACTGCGAGCCGCTTAAAATCGACGGGCGACCGACTCGCTACACTGCACTCGGTATTCTCACTTTGCTTTGCCAGTCCGGTTTGACTCTACGATTAATTAACCATCCCCCAGCAGTCGTGCACTTCGCCGGCAAGACTTTCCTCACTTCCGAAGAGGCAAACTCTGCCGTGATTGACGAAGCGCAACGGCAAATCGACTTGGCGCTAGCAACGTCCAGTTAGGATTCAAAAACGCATCGGCCACGCCGTGGTCGTGTCGCTGAGCGATGAGGGATTCTGTCGCGTTGTTAAACGAACGATGGAATTTTCCTGGAAGGGGACTGTGCCTCTCAAACGGCACGGATCATCCCTGCCAACGTAAAAAATTGGTCGGGGAGCGACATGGCATCGGCGCCCTGGCCCCGAAATCGACGCTTGCGAATCATATCCATCCACTCAATGCCGGCGAGCACCGAGGCAGCAGAGCGGAACGAGTTGAAGTTGAGTATGTCAATTCGTCATAGGTTTGGGCGCAGTTGCCTGATTGCTCGCCAACTTTCGCAATGCGGCAGAACCTTGGACAGTGCGTCGTACCCTGTATGGGCGTATCGTGTTGCCGCGCGCCCTGGGAGGCACGCTAAAGATCTGGATGCAACTCTTCGCGATGGAGGAAGAGGGAATTACGGTCAACGCGCCCAGATACTGTGTTTATACGCAGTAATATATGTGCTTGTTGACCAGAAGACCATTTGTATATTCATATTGTGGCTTCGACAACGCAATTAGGAAATACATAGGACTCAGAAATAATTATCCGCTAAGACCGCTTCCCCCCGCTTGTGCGCGCCAGGTTCGCGCAAGCAGCGTTATGTCCAGTTAACGGCGCGGCCATCCATATCTCAGCTTGCAATCTTCTATAATTTGCGGATAATTCAATGATTGGATGTTCCGCGAAACCTGGGAGAAATGCATGACCACCGACACCATCGACCACACCACCCTCATCAAGCTGGCCGAGGCCGGCGTTGTGCGCAGCGCCCACGCGGTCGGCCAGGCCGGCGGCTGGGGCATTCTGGTCAAATACGGCATGACCGAGCGTGCCCTGGCAGCCCAGCGCAGCCAGCAGGTCCGGATCTTCCGCAAGCTGGAAACGCTCGTGGAATACCTGAAAGGCGTCGGCATCGCACGTTTCGACGTCGATGCCGTGAACTACGACCCGCGCAGCATCACCGCCACCAGGCGCCCGGACCGCGCCGCCGCGATGAAAGATGCGCACGCTGCGGCCGCCTATACGAAGTGGCTTAAGGCCGAGGTCCAGGAAGCGCTCGACGACACCAGCCCAACTACCCCGCACGACGAAGCGATGCGCCAGGTGCGCGCAGCAATCAAACTGGCGTAAGGAGAGCGCGTGCACCTCATCCACTGGAAAAAACAAGCGATCAATGACCTCATCAAAATCGGCCTTCATATCGCCAGGGACAGCCCCGCCAGTGCGGAGAAAATGATTGACCTCATCGAGGGCAAGGTGACGCCCCTCGCTGCGCATCCGAACCTCGGCCGCGCCGGCCGCAAGCGCGGCACCCACGAGCTGGTGGCCCATGAAAGCTATATCGTGATCTACCGCGTGCTGGCCAAGAAGGTCGAGATCCTGCGCGTAAAACACACGGCGCAGCAGTGGCCACCGGCATCCGCTTAGCGGAATATTTTGACCGTTTTTCCGTTTTCCCTATTCTCCCTCAGGAGTAAAAATCCATTCAATTTCAACTCTGAAAAGCAACAAATATTGCATTTTTATATTGTATTACTGCCAACTATGGTAAAATAAGGCTTCTGCTGAAGCCACCGCCAATAGAACAAATGGCCGGTTAAAGCCCTTCCCCCGTTAACTTGTGATATTGGAATAAAGCATGAGTAGAGCTTTGACCGTCTTACGTGATCTCGTTGGAGACCGTCAGCACAATCGCCTATTGCGCTTGTCATTTCCAAACCAGGACGCCCCTTCTGGTCAGTTGCTCGTCAACAAGCTGGAGGCATTCGAGGGCTTGTCAAAGCCCTTTGAGTTCCGCGTCGAGCTGCTTTCCGACAACCCCGACATCCCACTGAAAGATATGCAGGGGAAGATGCTTTGTGTACAGATGGTTCGGCGGGATGGCACGCTGCGCTACTTCACCGGGATCGTCTTCAGCTTCGCCCTCAAAACGGCCGATGGCGGAGTGTCGTATTACGAAGCCCTACTTGGTCCTTGGTACAAGTACCTGACGATGCGGAAGGATAATTACCTCTTCCACTACACGACAATGTACCAGCAGACCGCGAGCATCTTCGGCGACTATGGCAGTCTGGCCGAGTGGGAATGGCGTGTGGCCGGCGCGACCGAGGTGCTTACGGACTGCTGCCAGTTTGACGAGAGTGACCGCAATTTTCTTGAGCGGCGCTGGGTGAGCAATGGAATCGTGTATTGGTTCGAGCACTCGGAAAACGGCCACAAGCTTGTGCTATCGGATGACACCACCAGCGTCGAGGCAATCGATGGCAGCCCTGACATCCGTTTCCAGCGTCATGGCGGCGAGGCAGAAGAGGACGGCTTGGGCGAGTGGTCACCTTCGCGGCAAATCATGCAGGGCGCGGTAGCGCTCGCATCTTTTGACTTCAAATCACCTACTCCTGTTCACACTTCGCTGCCGACAGTGAGTCAGCAGGGCAACGTACCGAGCATCGAATCGTACGAATACACCGGGGCATACGGCTTCACGGGTGGCGGGCGCTCCCTGGCACAGTTGCGGATGGAAGAATTCGAGGCCGCTGGCAAGCAGTTTGAAGGTTCCGGGAATAACCGCAGCGTCCTTCCGGGGCGGTGGTTCAGACTCGCCGACCACTTTGACGCCAGCGCGACCGGTAACGACGCCCAAGCGCGTGAGTTTTTGATTCTTGAAGTAGTTCACAATGCCTCGAACAACTATCACGTCAAAAACACTGCCGAATCCCACTACCAAAATCGACTGCGCGCGATCCGCAAGATCATTCCTTATCGTTCCGGGCGCGACCATAACAGCGTGGAGACGAAAATCCACGGCATCCAGACCGCGACCGTGGTCGGGCCGGCTGGAGAAGAGATTCACACCGATGAGTTTGGGCGCGTGCGCGTGCAGTTCCATTGGGACCGGGCCGGCACCAACGACGAAAAGAGTTCGGCGTGGCTTCGGGTGGCCACCCCGTGGGCCGGCGCTAACTTTGGTATGACCGCGATTCCGCGAATCAACGGAGAAGTTCTTGTGCAATTCATAGACGGGAATCCAAACCGTCCGATCATCACCGGCATGGTGCCGAATGCGGACACGATGCCGCCG
The DNA here is from genome assembly GCF_030846505.1 of Massilia pseudoviolaceinigra. Classification (NCBI taxonomy): domain Bacteria; kingdom Pseudomonadati; phylum Pseudomonadota; class Betaproteobacteria; order Burkholderiales; family Oxalobacteraceae; genus Massilia; species Massilia pseudoviolaceinigra. Next base: position 26,339 of record NZ_JAVCWL010000045.1, read on the forward strand.
TGGACACTGCCGGCCAACAAGACGCAAAGTGGCATCCTCTCGCGTTCTACGCCGGGCGGTAGCTACGACAACGCCAATGCGCTGCGCTTTGAGGACAAAAAAGGTAGTGAGCAGCTCTGGCTGCATGCGGAAAAAGATCAACTGACCGAAGTTGAGCACGACGAGGACAAGTGGGTCGGCAACGACCGGCGAAAAACGATCGACAGGGACGAGACCACGCTCGTCAAGCGGGACAGGACCGAGACGGTCAATCGTGACGAGACAATTACGGTGCATCATGATCGCACCGAAACTGTCGACAACAACGAGACTATCACGATCCATAACAATCGCGTCGAGCGCGTGGATCACAATGAGAAAATCAGCATCGGCGACAACCGCTCTGAGGACGTGGGCAAAAACGAAACCATCGATATCGGTGGCAACCGCACCAAGTCGGTCGTGAAGAACGAGAAGGACACTATCGGAAAAAACTGGTCGATCAACGTGACCAAGTTCAAGACCGAGACCATCGGCATGGCCTACATGCAGAACGTGGGCATGGGGCGCATGGAAAACGTTGGACTTGGTTACAACCTGAATGTTGGCATGATCATGGCGACTATTGTGGGAGTGAATCAGACTACCCAGGTCGGTAAAAGCATTTCGATTGGTGCGGGGACGAAGATCGATGTCACTGCCGGTGAGGAGTTGTCGATCACTGTCGGCAAGGCAAGTCTAGTGATGAAAGCAGATGGTAGCATCGTAATAAACGGTAGCAAGATCAACGTGACGGCGACCGGCGACGTCACGATCAAAGGCAAGAAAATATACAATAACTAGAAGCACTTTTATGATTAGTCAGTATGAACCGGAGACGGAGTCAGGAAACGCGATTCCCTTGGTTGTACGTCGCTATGCCGAAGAAATAGCGACCCGTTGGTGGCGGCGTCACTCCGCATATATCGAAAACCCGCGCACTCGCCTTGAAGAGGTGATCGATTTCGACGAGTCGATTGATGCTTTTCTCGATGGCTTGGAGCAGTCGGGGCTATCTGGCCGCAAGTTTGTGGAGCAAACCGTTTTGGGGGACGCGCCGGATGTGTCAGCGGATATTTTCGTAGCATTGGCCCTCGCCGCCCGCAGTGGCGAAGAGTCAATCCTCGACCGTGCACTTGAGCATACCCAAGCTTTGCCAGGCATGCCGCACGCGCTGGAAGGATTGTTTTCGTGGAGCCGCGAACCGCTCGTCAGCGCGACCCTGCTTTCCTGTCTGGGCCACTCCGATCCACGCATTCAGGATGCTGCATTCTCCCAGTGCCATACGCACGGAAAGAGTGGTGCCTCGCACCTCGCGAACCTCGTCAACGGGCCAGCAACGCCGTTGCTGGCGCGAGCGTTAAGAACGGCAGGAGAATGCGGCAGAGTTGACCTGCTTCCCGCGATTAGGGACTGGGCAAGCCAAGATCAGGACACGAACGGCGCTGTTCGCTACTGGGCATCGTGGTCTACGGTCTTGCTCGGTGGCGCTAACCCGAGCTCGATTGCTACATTAAGATCCGTTGCCGAGAGCGGGGCCACCAACAACGGCACGGCGCTGCAGCTGTTATGCGTGGCGTTGCCACAGGACGAATTGATCGATTATCTACAGTCAATTTCATCGTCGATCAAACCCTCTTTGTTGGTGCAGGCAACCGGCTGGAGCGGACACTGTGGCTACGCGCCGTACCTGATCGAAAAGATGCGGATTCCTGCATTGGCTAGTTACGCAGGGGAAGCCTTTCGTTTAATTACAGGGCTTGACTTCGAAATGGCACAGGCGGTCATCGATCCACCGCCCTTTTTCGACGATGGCGAGCTGACCTTGACCCAGCAGATGTACCCCTATCCTGATGCAGATCAAGCGGCGAACTGGTGGGCTGCTTGCCAGGACGATTTCAGCAAAGAGCATCGCCTGCTCCTGGGTGAAAAAATTAACGCTCAACGGCTAGATGACATTCTGCTTGGCGGTGAGCAGGCACAGCGTGAATTAGCGCTTATTCACCGTACGCTGTCACGGCCAGGGGACATGCTCGTACCCCTCCATGCCCACAGTTCCATACAATGGCTGCGTTTGCAACAACTTAAGGGAAAGACAATATGACTGCCACGAAATCAACCCGCGTAAAGAATATCGTCGCCCCTGACATTCCGTCGACATCAACCAAACACCCATGCATTGCCAGCGCGGCGCCCACAGTCGCTGGCCTGGTGATTGGTACTCTCACCGGCCTCACGGAGGAACTGGCTTGCATGGTTGACTTCGGTGGCAACCCGTGCCGTGAGCCTCTCATGGCGCGCGCTTTAGTCCCACTGACGATAGCTGATATCGGAACGAGCGTGGCGATCTTATTTGAGGGTAGCGACCTCACCAAGCCGGTCATCATGGGACGCCTGTTTGGAAGTGCACTACAAGCCGATGTGACCGCATCCGAGAACGTTTCGATACTGTCCAGTGGCGCGCTTCAGGTAATCACCAATGATAACGAGGTGACATTGATGGCTAGCCGGAAACTGACGTTAAAGTGTGGTCGCGCCAGTATCACACTGGATGTTGATGGCAATGTGGAAATTCGCGGTGACAATTTGCTTTCACGCGCTGCCGGCCAGAATCGGATTAAAGGCAGTTCAGTCTCGCTGAACTGACAAACGTCCAATGCATATCATCAATCGCACGGCGTATGTGGCCGACTATACGACCGCCACGGATAAGAGTGGGCGCAAGCATTTGGTAGTCATCATTAAAGGGACCTACGTCCTGCCACTGCGTGATGAAAAAGCACAGTTAATGGAGACCCAGTTGCCCTTGTGGGTGGCCGACAGCGCGACTGGCGAGCTAGGCTGGTCCGCTCCTGAGTACGAGTGTGATTACGTGCTGAACAAGCCGCAGTGCGATGTTCTTCTGTTGGGAACGGCCTACGCGCCGCAGGGAATCCCGACAGATCGCGTTGCTGTTGGATTCAAAGTAGGGAAATTGAATAAAGCATTTTACGTCACTGGAAAACGCACCTGGGTCGGTGGCCTATTCGGCGTCAGTCCCGGTGATCCCGCGCCGTTTACCAGCCAGGCAATATCTTATGACGTGGCATTCGGCGGTTATAAATACAGTCCGGTTCACACCGATAACCCTGCCGTTTTTTTACAAAACCCGGTTGGCATAGGCTTTCAAAAAAACCCGGAACGGGGCTCATTCGATGGTATGCCGATGCCGCAGACAGAGGCAGCAGGCGCACCGATCAGATCCCCCAGACGACACTACACACCGATGAGTTTTGGGCCGGTGGGACGCAGTTGGCCGCAGCGTGCGCAGTACGCGGGCACTTACGACGCTGCATGGGAGGAAGATACCTTTCCTTTCCTTCCCGCTGATTTCGACGAGCGATATTTTCAGGCCGCGCCAGAAGATCAGCAATTGCCAGTTTTGACTGCGGGTGAACGAGTTACCTTGTTCAATCTGACTCACCCAGCCTTGACGCCATCTGGCCGTCTGGACTTCACCTTGCCCAACCTGATGGTGAGGGTGCGATTTCACCCCAAGCAAGGTGACGTCACAAGCGCGACCGCGCGGGCCGATACATTGCTCATCGAACCTGACCAGCAGCGCTTTAGTGTGACTTGGCGCATCTCCTTACGGCTACGACGATCATCCGAAGAGATTGACCTTGTAGAAATCATCGCACCCCTCATCGAAACCAGCCAGCACACAGCCAGTCATAGCGCGGCGCACGGACTATGAAAACTCTACAAATCGCGATCAGCTGCGCTGGCTTAGTGACTAGTGTTGGGTTGGATACAAATTCCACGTGTGCGGCATTGCGTTGCAGACTGAATAATTTTGTTGAGCTTGACGACATCGATTATGACGCCGAGCCACTGGTCGGCGCGCCAGTGCTAATGGCGGACTTCGACCAATCCGGCATTGCTAAGCTGGCCGCAATGGCCGCTTCGGCCATTGCCCAAACCTTGGGGGCGCAGCCGGGACGCAATCTCATCGACATTCCGCTGCTGCTCTGCGTTGCCGAACCGGGCCGCGCGGGGCGCTTGGTCGACCTCGACAGCGCACTGTTCGGCGCCTTGGCGAACCATTTTTCTCACGGATTTCATGCCGAATCGGCGATTATCGCCGCAGGCAAAAGCGCGGTGGCACTTGCGCTGACACGCGCTAGCAGGATGCTGTCAGGCAGCCCATACCCCGCAGTAATGATCGTCGCCGCCGACACCTTTCTCAATTACGGCACCGTCGCTGCCAATCTGGCAAGCGACAGGATGATGGCGACGGAGGTGCGTGCCGGCTTCATCCCTGGGGAGGCCGCCGGCGCTCTGCTGGTGACGCGTTCGGACATCCAAGCCGATGTTGAGTTAGTGGTTTTCGCACTTGCCAGTACGACAGAGGAGGCCACGTTCGCCGCCGATCTTCCCCTGCGCGCCAACGGCCTCGCTGCAGCCATCAAATCCGCAGCGAAGAAAGCGGATGCGCACCCTGACGATCTTGCTATCTGCTTATCCGATGTTAGCGGGGAAGACTACTACTTTGAAGAACTTGCATTGGCTCAGGCACGAGCCCGAATTGAAGCGCTACTGTGGTTGCCCGCCGAATCGGTGGGTGAAACCGGCAGCGTGATTGGATGCATCCAAATCGCTTGGCTGCTTGACGCCAAACGCCAATTTTATCTGCCGGGCAATACTGCATTGTTACTCACTAGCGACGACGATGGCCGAAGGACTGCATCCATCTTGGCGTTCCAATACAGCAAGGCTTATACAGCGGCATCGCTCGCTCAAGACCCCATAAACGATCTTATTAATGAAGGAGTGGCCAATGTCACATGAAGTCTACGCGAATGGGCACGAAGTAGTGGCAAAGGCGGGCGATAGCATCACCGCCGCCAACTTTCCTGATGTCTGCTTTAGCCCGCCTTACCCAGCAAAGGTAGGCGTTCCAATTCCCTACCCTAACAGTGCCCAAGCGAAAGACACGAGCAATGGGTCACGGACTGTTTTTATCGGCGGCAAGGAAGTCATGCAAAGAAATAAATCCTTTTTAAGGGTAAGTACCGGAAACGAGCCAGCAACTCAGCAGTTCAAAAAAGGGGCGATTACAGGGGTGATCAAAGGAAAATGCTACTTCCGGTCCTGGTCCATGAATGTATTCATCGAAGGCTATAACGTTTGTCGCGACAACGATTTAACGACGAACAATCACGGATAGTATATGCCTATTCCTCTTATCGTTCTGGGAGTAATTGAAATTGGCGCGATGGTTGCAGCACGAGCGGCACTGCGGCAAGTGTTGAAAGAGGCAGCGAAAAAAGCCGCTACAGAAGCCGCTAAAAAACTTGCTGCAGAGGCCGCTAAGAAAGCTGCGGCGGAGGTTGCCAAGAAAGCTGCAGCGGAGGTTGCCAAGAAAGCTGCGGCTGAGGGTGCCAAGAAAGCTGCGGTGGAGGCTGCTAAGAAAGCTGCGGCTGAGGCAGCAAAGAAAGCAGCAAAGAAAGCAGCGCCGAAAGCAGGCACAAAGGCAGCCCCAAAGGGTACGTCGAAGGCCAACACACGTCCGCAATCGCATAAAGGTAAGAAGAAAAAACCTGGGCCGTGCGACCATTTGCGGCTAGGGAGCGGTAAGGGTGACTATCGCGGCGGATCGCATAATAAAACAAGTAGGCCGCTTAACGATGGTAAAGATTCGCATCACGCGCCGGCGAAGGATTCAAGTCCGCTTAAACCAGCGGATGGCCCTGCGATTCAAATGGATCCAGCGGATCATCATCTAACATCAAGCAACGGCAAAAGGGCCGGCTCCATAAAATACCGAGCTATCATTCGCGATCTGATCGCGAAAGGAAAATGGGATGATGCGATGGATATGGAAATTTGCGATATTGGCAAAGTATGTGGAAAAATAGGTCAACCTGGAAAATACGACGAAGCCGTCAAAGAAATGCGAGAATATTACGAGTGCCTGAAAAAGCATAAACTTTTAAAGTGAGAATTAATCATGACTGAGAATGATATATTTGATTTGACGTCCTATTCAGGGGTTAATAACGCCAGATTTGGGATGACTCCAAAAGAAATCGAGGCTATTTTTGGATTGCCCGATATTGTCGATATGGATTACTTCCAACAACGGGAGGAATTTAGATTATTTATGAATGTTGCATATTCTGCCGAGCCAGAAAGGGCAATCCATTTTGGATTTGGACGGCAAATGAAAGGCACGAAATATAACGAAATTTCTCTTTTTACTGAAGATCCAAATATTGTATTGCGAAAGCTGATCGCAGCCGATGGGAACCCCCAACTGCTCCTCGGCTTTGTCATTTTTCTTAACCTCGGGCTGACGCTAACGGGTTTTCATGACAACGATGAGTCCCAAAAAGCTGTGACCTTATTTGAACGGGGTTTCCACGATGAAAGCCTCCAAGAAATGAAGCCCTTTCGCTTACGAAAAAAATAGGGGCAAGATGCAGTATGCGCGATATTACATTTTTGAATTATTGCCATACTCAGATGCAGGCAACGCTAAATCTGGATTGACGCCTGGGGAAATTGAGTTTCCAAAAATCGTCTCCGTTCTATCAGCGTGCGAAGGCATGGTTGACGATGGCGAAAATTTGTGCAGTTCATCAACTATGCCAAAATATTCCAAATTCTTTTGACACGGCGGATGGCCAGCGGGTATTGTTGTAACAAATTATTGCAATCAACTCACCTGGACGGACCCGTATGAACTTATCACAGCTGTCTATTGCCGATTTAACAGCACTGCGCGATCAGATTGGCGTCGAAATAAAAACTCGCGAACACGATGCGATCGAGAAAGCGCGCGCAGAAATCACCGCTATCGCGGCCAGCGTAGGCATTCCTATCGGTGAATTGATGGGCAAATCTGGCAAGATGCCAGTGAAAAATAAGGCACCGGTAAAATACCGTAACCCTGCAGACCCGAGCAAGGAATGGACGGGCCGCGGTCGTTCCCCGGAGTGGGTAAAAGATTTGGAGGTGGCCGGCAAGCTCGATAGCGCCAGGGTGTAACGCCATGTCCGATGGAAGGACCGTTCGCATGTTCCAGCCCGACTTGTGGGAACGGATGCATTAAATAAAGAGGCCCCGACTTTCAAACCGGGGCTTTTTTATTGGCCGCTATGCGGCCCTTGTTTCCGCAAGCTCGCGTCGCACGGTTTGTTTCAGGGCGGCCGGCGCGGTCTTCTGCGTCCGGTTCAGCGCATCCTGTCTCATCGCCTGTACACGCTTGATGACGCCCGGCATGCTGACCTTGATCGGCGTGGCCGGGTTCTTGGCATTCCAGTCGTCGCGCCACGCGCGCGCCTCGTCCACCTTCGCCATGTCGCCGTTGGCCAGGCCCTGCGCCCAGTGCTCAGCGATTTCTATTGAGCGCATGCGGTTCTGGCCGACCATGTTCAGGGCCTGGCCCTTGGCATCCTGGATGTCGGCGGTGCTGTTCGGCTGGAAGCCGACCATCTTCATCACCGCTTCGGCGGCGCTGGTGTCGTTCACATTGTAGCCGCGCGCGTCCCGGTAGGTGCCGGTGGCCAGCATGTCGGCCCCCTTGGCGACATTGCGCAAGGCCGCCGGCATGACGTCGAGCACTGCCCCGGCCACGTCGCCTCCCAGTAGCTTGCCGGTGCCGGTGAACGCGCGCTTTGCGACATCGCCTGCAGGTCCGGCCAGCTCGCCCAGATCGCGCGCGTACGAATCCTTCTTCGTCAGCAATCCCGTGCCCGGAATCAGGTTGCCCATGCCAAAGCGGCCGGCGACGTCGACCGGCATGCCCGGCATGCTCGATACGCCCTTGAGGACGAAGTCCGCGCCGCCTTGGCCCAGGGTATCGGTCAAGAACGCCTGCTTCGAGCGCTTGCTCGAAAAGTTATAGCCAAGGCGCTGCAGGATGCCATCGATCGCGTCCTCCAGGTCCTGCTCGAACGGCAGGCCGTCGGCGCCACCCATCAGCAGCAGCACGGCCAGCATGTACAGCGCCGCGCGGCGCCCGGCTGCACGCTCCGTCGAGCCAGGCGCTCCGGCGAAGGCCATGCGCGACAGCAGCTCAAGGTAGCCGATTGAATACTGCTTGAACGTCATCAGCAGCGAACCGACGGCACCGCGCGCCCATTTCGGTTTGTTGCCAGAATTGTAAATGCCCTGCGTTTGCGCTACCGCCTCCTGTGCGAACTGGGCAGGGTCTCCCATCCCCTCTTCCATCGCCGTGCGGTAGGCCGCGATGAAGGTAATACGCCGGTTGGCCAGCTCAGCCATGGCAAACAGCTTACCCCAGCCCAGCGTCACCTTCGCCATGGCATTGTTCAAGTGGGCTCGCGTGTTGCCGGCAGTGGTGCCGTCGCCGGCACGCAGCGCACCCTTGCCCGACGCCTGCGCCTGCAGGTAATGTACCTCCTGCGGCGCGACGATCCCTTCCTCTGCCGCCCACTGCATCGCGGCGTCGAGCTGGGCATCTCCAGTCGCATCCTTGCCGGCATCCTTCACGGCGGCTGCCAGGCGCACGCCTGCCTTCGTCAGGCCCCCGAACTGGCTCAGGTAGGGCAAGGTCATCGTGAACGGCTGGGTAAGGTTGACCATGGCCGATGCCACCGATCCGCCCAGGAACTGCGCGAACATCAGACCGCCCAGCGGCACGCCGGCTTCCGGGTTACGGATGTACTCGCGCAGCTGCATGGCCGCATCGGTCAGTTCGCCCTGCTGCTTCGGGATCTCGGTAACGGCTTCGTCAATTTCGCCCAGGTGCGCGTTGCCGGCGGTGAGCCGCGCGTTGCTGTAAATGAAGCCGGCCAGCACCCGGCCGGCGTCCTCCGAAAAGCCCGCGATGCCCTTGCGCTGGATCATGCGCTTCATCGAGCTGCGGTTGTTCTTCGCCAGTTTCAGGTAGGTCTGGTAGACCTCGGTGCTGGCCGCGCTCGCCTGGCTGTCGAGCCCCACGATCGAGCCGAACAGCTCGATCGTCTCCGGAGAGACTCCGGCGAACAGTTTATAGGCGTCGGCCGACACTGTCCCGTGCGATACCTGCGCGCCAGGATGCTCGGCGCGCATGTCGCGCGCCATCTTCGACGCCTCGTACTGCGTCTCGAACATGCCGAAGTAGACTTGATCCTCGCCCTCCTGCACGTACACGGTGTGCTTGCCGAAGCGCGACAGCGGCGCGTAGCCGCGGTCCATCAGGTCCTTGCCCTTGTCGGACAGGTTCATGATCTGCCTGGCCGTGTCGAGGTGCATGTCCATTTTTTCCGGGTCCAGCTTTGCCAGGGCAATAAAATGGTCGCGCAGCAGCGCGGCCGCTGCAGGCAGATCCGGCGCTGCCACGGCCTGCTCCAGCATGCCCTTGGCGTCTTTGCCACCCATCTTGACCATTTCGCTGATCGTCAGGTTCGTCAGGCTCTTGTCGAGCGCCGCGCGGAACTGGCGGTACAGCGCGACCTGGTCGGCCGACAGGCCGAACATCGACCGCAGCTCGGCATCGGACCAGACCACGCCAGCGCGCAGCTGGGTATCCTTGAAGCGGCTGTTGATGATCGAGTCGTAGAGGTCGAGCGGGTTGTGCTGCCAGGCGCGATTCTGCTGGTCGTCAATGATGCCCTTTTTCAGCAAGATGCGCGCCTTGTCGGCGGTCGACATCGCCTCGGCCTGCTCCTCCAGGTCCTCGATCTTGACCGGCTTGCCGTGCGCGTCGCGTGCCCAGGTCAGCGTGCCCTCGAAGATTGGCGCCCCGATCGCCTTGGTATCGGCGGCCGTCAGCGCCTTTTTGCGGTTTTTGCCCACGATATCGGCAATGTTCTCCAGCTTCGGCAGCAGGGTCGGCGCCAGGTCGGCCGCCACCACGGCGTAGCGCGAGACGTCGCCCAGGAAGCGCTGCACGGCGCCGTAGACCGCGGCGAATGCCGGCTGGCGTTTCGCCAGGTTGTCCATGGTCCCGATCGACTTGTGCCACCAGCTCAGTTTCCCCGTGCTGTTGAACAGGTCGCCAATGAGATAGTTCGCCGGCAGGCGCACTTCGGCGATGCTGTTGGCGGCGCTGGCCAGTGCGCTGCCAAGGCCGACACGGCTGAACGCTGGCGAGCTGCCGGGCGCCACGGCACCGCTCGATGCCGGCTTGCCCTTGCGCAGCGCCGCGCGGCCGGTGCCCGCCCACGGGTCCGCCGGTGGGAAGTTCGTCGCCGTCTTGCGGAAAATCTGCTGAATCAGTGCGCGCGCCTCTTCGTTCTTCATGCCGCGCCAGTAAGCGGCCGCCTCGGGCATGCCTAGCCATTCCGCCAGGTTCGCCAGCCAGCGCTGTACGGTGCGTTCCACCTTGGCGCGCACGTCGGTCCGGGTGAAGGCGCCGGCATTCGGTTCGGCCAGCACCGCAAGCGCTTCGTCAATTCCGCGCGCGGTGGCGTATTTTTGCCCGCCTTGCTTCAAGGCCAGCTGGCCCTGTCCGGTTTTTACCCAGCGGTCAGCCTCGGCCCGGAATGCCCCATCGCGCTGGTAAATCATGTTCATGCGGGTGATATACTCGTCGCCTGGCAGAAACCTCTGGAGTCCGTAGTGCAGCATTTCGTGGAAAAGGGTCCGCTGGACCTCCCGGAGGGTGGGCAGGGCGTCCCGGAACAGGTAGATGACGCCTTCGTACACCGCCCCGGACACGTGCTCATCACTTGCGACACCCGGGAGGACGCCGAAAGCGCTGTCGCGGATGCGGATCATGGGCTGGTGCTCAAATTTGCCAATGCGGTTTTCAACTTCTTTGGCTATCGCCTCATCCGTAAGCCATTTCGCGCGCGGCAGCGCGACTGAGGATTCGCCCATCGCGCGGCTGACCACGGGCGCCGGTGCCGCGGCGTCGCGCGTCGCGTTGTTTTCCGCCCAGGTCGCGACCATGATCGCGCGCACGGCGTCGACGTCGCGCACCAGCGTGGTCACATCGAAGCGCGAGCCGCGCAGGCTCTTAATGAGTTTGGCCGCCACTTCCATGAATTTGTAGGCGACCCTGCGGAACAGCGCGCGGTCGGCCTTGGCCAGGTTGGACCAGAACACCGGGTCCATCCACATGCCGCCATTGATATCGGCAATCACCTCGGCTTCCGCCTGATCCTCGGTGACATCCTGGAAGCCGTTTGCCGCGAATTCGCGCGCCTGGCGGTCTTCCACCACCCCTTCTTTCAAGTAGGCGCGAATCTGCGTGCGCAGCTTGGCGCCCAGCTCCGGATTCGACTGTTCAAGTGCATGCAGCGTTTCGTGGCCGGCGATCGCCAGTTCGGCGTTGCGCATACCTTCGGTCAGGTAGGCCGCGCCCTTATAGGCCACGCCCTCGAACTCTGCGTTCTTGCTCACGAAATTGACCTCGATGCCCAGCGCATTGCCAATCTGGCGCGCCAGGGCGAACTGGGCGTTGGGAGCGGTGCGCAGCGCGCGCACCGGTGCCATATCGGCCTTGGCCAGTTCGCGGTTGAGCTGTTCCGTCGCCTTCATGGCGCGCAGGAAATCGACGCCGCTCAGTTCGAGCGGCGCGGCGGTGCCGGCATCGGCGCCGGCGGGAAGAGTTGGCAGGGAAGAAACGCCATCGTCACGGAAGTATTCCGCGTCACGGCTGTACAGCAGGCGAGCGAGCTGGGGACTTACACGTTGTAGGAGCCGCTCTGAAACGTGATCCAGAACGTCTCGCCCTCCGTCTCGTCCAGCCTCTTGTAGAACTGACTGGGTAAGAACCGCTCTCTTAAGATCAGACACCCCAACCGGAGGCGTATACGCTCCTCCACTGGATGGAAAGAATAGGTCATAAGCACTGCGTACCGATTTTGCAGCAGCGCTAAAATCCTCGTCCGTGAAAGGTACTGCATCCACTCGCCCGAGGTCCCGTGCCCCTTCATCAGCGCGGCCAGTTCCGCGTCCGGAAGTGCTTCCACCGTAGGCTGGTCCCAGCCCTTGCTCATCAGACCATTCTCCGAGACCGGATTGGTCAGCTCGTAGTGCCCCGGCAGATGCCCGAACGGGTGCGCGCTCGAAGCGGGCGCGGGCGAAGTTGTAGGTGACATCGGCGATCTCAGGGAAAAGGTGCAGGATGTTAGTGTAGGACGAAACCAGCATTTCCTGCAAGTTGTGGGCATCGTCGCCGACCTGCCAGTCGATCGGGCGTACGTCGGCGCCGGCGGCTGTCCCCGTCGCCTCGACCTGGCGCGCGTGCGGCGCCAGGTGCTTGGTGGTGCCGTGGCGCAGCGCGGAGGAAATCATGTGCTCCGTGCGGCGGTACAGCGCCTTGTCGGACAGCCCGGCCGGGTCGCCGATGAAGACATGGCCGGTGTTGTGGGCGAGCGTGGCCACTGCCTGATAAACGCCCGAGCCGGTGCGGCCTTCCTTCCAGTTGGAGATATCGAGCCAGATTTCCTTGTTGCGGTTGTTGCGGTAGACGCTGGCCTGTTCGCCGCTCGGCGACGTGATATGCCAGGCGCGGTCGACGGGCGCGGCTACATCTTCGAGCTCACCCTCGCCAACGAACTCGTCAACCGAAAGCGTGGGCGCCATGTCGGCCAGGATGCCGGCGAGGGTTTTGGCATTGCTGTCGGGCATGCGGAAAGCGGCGTCGTCCGTCGCGATCTGCGAAAATATGTTCACCAGCGGCGCATCCGTGTCGATGCGGGCCCGGCTGAACATCAGCTTGTCGGGCGCCTGGCGCCTGAACGAGCCGTCCGGGCGCTGCAGGGGATTGGTGCGCTCCACGACATTGCGCGCGGCGCTCGGTCCACCGTTTGACAGTTCCCGAATGACAACTTCAAGCCGGGCGTTCTTTGCGTCCAGCTCGTCCTGTTGGGCGAACGGGCCGCCCTGGCGCGCGCGCAGCTCCGGCAGCGCGGCCACGGCAGCGTCGTAGCGGCGCTGGTAGTTGGCGATGGCGTATTCCAACCCGGCTGGCGCCAGGGCCTTTTCCAGGTCTTCCACGGCCGTGCGCATGGCCGACGTCGTGTACTCGGCGTTGTCACGCAATTTCGTGTCGCCGGTGGCCAGCGTCGAGCCGTCGGCGCGCAGCACCGCCAGCGACGTCCAGAAGCCTTCGCGGGTGCTTTCCATCGTCGCTTGCAGCTGCAGGCCCAGGTACCGCCCGATATCGATGGTCTTCGCTTCGCCGGCGGCCAGGCCGGCGGACGCGTCGGACGCCAGCTCGGCGATCGCACGCGCGGCATCGGTACGCGCGATCAACTTCTTGCCGTCGACCTGCATCAGGAATGTCTGCTGGTCCCCGATGGCCGAACCCACGGCCCCCATGGCGCCTTCGAGCGAGGACAAGCGGCGCCCACCGACCTTGATCGACACTTTTTTCTTGTCGTCGCCGCCCTGCTGGGCTTTGACGGCCGCCATGACGGCGCCGCGCGCCAGCGACCCATCGCTGAAATGCTCGCCTTCGACATTGACGCTGCGCGCAGCCGCGTCCTGTTCCACATCAGCGATACCGGCTTGGATGGATGCCAGGTCCACCTCGGCGGCCAGCTTGCGGCCCGGATTTCTCGTGATCGTCGCTTCGGCGTCCTCGATCTGGCCGGTAATGCCCCACTCTTTGCGGGCATGCTGCCGCTTGAGCAGTTCGAGTTTGTCGATCTCGGACATCAGTTTGACGCGCTCCAGCAACATCGGATCGCCCGATGCCAGCGCCGCCAGCTCGGCCATGCTGACCGAGTCCTCGTCCTCGAAGTCCATCGAGAAAGCGCCGTCATATTTACGGATCGCATTGATGGTTTTCAGCTTGGACGCGTTGAGCGACCACATTTTCGCGTCGATGGTGCGCTCGGTCGCGTATGCCAGGATCTCGATCTCGAAGCGGTCGATGCCGTATTTTTTCAGCAGTTCGTTGCCCTGGCGGATGCCGCGGCCTTCGCGTTGCTCAATGTCGGACGGTTTCCATGTCACATCGGCGTGGTGGATCGCCACCAGGCGTTTTTGCACGTTGGTGCCGGCGCCCATGCGTGGGGTCGAGCCGATCAGCACCCGGATGGTGCCATCGTTGACCGCATCGAAAATGGCCTGCTTCTGCGCGTCGGTGCTCGCTTCCTGGATGAAGCGGATCTCGGCTGCAGGAACGCCGCGGGCGACCAGGTTGTCCTTGGTCTGCTGGTAGGCATTCCAGCCGCCCGACTGGGCGTTACGCAGTTCTTCCATGTCGTTCGCGTCGAAGCGCTCAAGCTGCTCGCCACGCAGGCGCTGGCCAGCCTCGTCGCCTTCGTCGTACGCCCGGCGCAGCGCGGCCACCAGCATGTCGTACTCTTTCAGCACCGCATCGTCTCCCTTGCTCTTTGGCACGGAGCGGTCCAGGAAAATCAGCTGCGTCCCGCGGTCGGTGTTCCATTTTGAATAGATGCGTTTGACCTCGTCGGCGATACGGTCGAGCTTGCCGCCTACTTCCTTGCTCTTGGAATACGGGTCGGCCGCGCGCACGTCCAGCGACACTTTGCGGGCGCGGTCCAGGAGGCGCAGGCGCGACTTGTTGCGCTCGTACGGGTCCTTGATCTCGGGGTTTAAGGCGCAGTGGAACGGAAAATCGGGTTAAGCCGAGGGAAGCGCGCTTTCGTACGCGTCAACTGACCCGCCGATAGGCGTAGACTTGTACCTCCGGTCCTAATAAAAGGGGGGTATATGAAGCTATCGCAATTTATTCTGAGCCATCTGGACGAAATTCTCGGGGAATGGGAGGCATTTGCACGTTCACTATCCAAACCAGGAGATCCGGTGCCGGTCTCGGAGCTGCAAGATCATGCGCGACAAATGTTACAAGCCATCGCAGCTGATATGAATACAGTCGAAAGCGAAAAACAGAAAAAAGCAAAATCAATCGCCGGGGTTTCGCAAGTCCATGCAAGCAAGAGTGCGGCCTCCACTCACGGAGCGCTGCGTCAGCTCAGCGGGTTCACTATGCCTGAAGTCACAGCCGAGTTCCGCGCAATGAGAGCAAGTGTCTTGCGACTGTGGATGGTTAAATCGACGCGGGCCTCAAAAGAAAAAACCGATGAAATCCTGCGCTTCAATGAAGCAATTGACCAAGCTCTACAAGACTCCGCAAGCCGATTTTCTGAACAAAGCAATCGTACTCGCGATACTTTTCTGGCCATTCTTGGACACGATTTACGAAGTCCGCTCGCCACCATGACAATGGCCGGTGCGTTTTTGGTTCGACCAACTATTGATCAAGCGAATGCTATCCAGATCGGCGCAAGAGTTTCCCGAAGTGCTGCAACGATGACGACGATGGTGAATGATCTTTTGGAGTACGCGAGAACCCAGCTGGGTGGGGCCATTCCTATCCGTCCGGTTCTTGCCGATATCGTAGAGATTTGTCAGTCAGCCCTAGACGACGCCTCAGCAGCTCATCCAGATTGCGTGTTCCAATTGGACGCAGAGGGTGAACGCATCGGCGAATACGATGCTCCTCGCCTCACGCAAGTTTTTTCAAACCTGTTGAACAA
This sequence comes from Massilia pseudoviolaceinigra, assembly GCF_030846505.1. Classification (NCBI taxonomy): domain Bacteria; kingdom Pseudomonadati; phylum Pseudomonadota; class Betaproteobacteria; order Burkholderiales; family Oxalobacteraceae; genus Massilia; species Massilia pseudoviolaceinigra. The sequence continues at coordinate 41,809 of NZ_JAVCWL010000045.1, forward strand.
CGCCGCTCAATACAAGGGTGAAAAGCATCCGGTTACGATCTCCGCCTGTGGGGATAAAGACTCCACGGTCATCCAAGTTAAAAATTTTGGACCGGAAATTCCGCGGGCCTCATTAGTATCAATTTTCGATCCTTTAGTTCAGCTTTCAGTTGAAAACGACCAGAAAGGGCCTCTCTCAACAAGCTTGGGACTTGGCCTCTTTATTGCCAGGGAAATCACGACATCCCATGGCGGAACTATAAAAGTTGAATCAAGCACTGAGGAAGGGACGATTTTTACAGTGCGTCTTCCAAGAGTCCCGCTGGCGGGAGTAAGGAAATAAACGGAAATTATTGCTAGAAACCGAACCACTTGGAGGGAATTTTAGACTGTGCGGCCTTACCCATCTGCATCGTTTCAGTCTGAAGTACGCTTCAACCTGACGTCAGGCAGCCGACTCGAACGGCGTCAATATAGGGTCGCTTCACTCATTTCCTGACGGCCTCGCGTTCGCACCTATGACCCCAACCTGGCAGGCTTAGCCCTTAACCCGGTTTTACGGTCTATTGCACCTTGAACCCCTCTACCCATCGATTGTTCTCCGCTTGTAATGATACGATATGATACGAATGATATGATATGAATCAACGAAGAACAAGCGCCCCTTATACCTTTCTTGAGCAGCAAGTGTAGCGCGGTTTACCCGAGATAGGGACGAACAGGGAAAACGGAGAAAATAGCACGCTAAGCTCGGAAGTTGCGGCTGAGCAATCGCCACGGTGACGGAAATGGTCTAAAGTACGGTTTCCGATTACTCAACCAATCCGACATGGTTTAACGTACTGTCCGGCACTAGAGCCGAAGCTGGCACAGGGACAGACAAGAACACGAGGTCGGAAAACACCTGTTTCCCGACAGGCCGCTTTCGGCCAAGAGCGGTCATTCGCACGCGTTGGGCACGGCCGAGACAACGTTCGCCCGACTTGCACACCGTGCGTAAATGCGCGTACTTTCACATATTTTAAAGGCTAGGATGCCCGGCATATCAATTCAACTCGGTGGCAGCCACGTCGCTACCATTAACCTTTCTGGAATGGATGTTGTGGATGTATCAGTTCATGGCGCGCTCGATCAGAATCCGAAGGCAGCGCTCAGCGCAATGGGTGGCAACTACGCAGAAGGCGGGTGCGGCCATCTGATCTGGGTATCTGAACAGTCTCTACTACCCGGTGAAGTACTAAGCGTGAAGTTGAATGAGGCGTGCGACAGCTCGTACCAAGGCAAGACGATTCAAGAGCTTTTCCCTGATGACGAGCCATCCGCTCAAACTGATTTCACGATCACCGACGAAATGGCCACAGAAATACGTACCCGGCCAAGGCTGCATGAGGATTTTTCCGTGCAGGTCGAAACGTCACAGGGCCAGCGGGCGGTGGCAGTGAGCAACGAACACAACACGAGTTTCACTTTCGGTGTCCTTTGGGATTTCACGTGCCCGACGCAGGCACGCGTGCGTCTGACGACCCATTGCCTCGACGACGTGTTAGCACGAAGAACTGGAACGAATCATTTAGAAACCATTCTTTCATTTGGCGATAGTGCATCTTTCGTGCTCGCGCACTAAATGATGATTGGAATTGGCGGACTTCGGCCAACAGCGGACGTTAAAAATATATGGTAACGATGACACCGGAGCGCGAAAACGAGTACAACGAACTGCTGGGCTATGTAGCATTTTTTGCGACCATTGTTTGGCGCATCGATCCTGCGTCTCCGACTCATCCAGCGAACGTGATTGAAGGAATCGTCCAACAATTCGGCAAGTCAAAAGCGCTCGTTGGACTGCGGCAAGCCGCAAACGATACTTTCGAAGAAACGAGTAACTGGAACTCCGAGGCGAGAGCTGTTGCTGACGACGGTTTTAGAGCAGCTGGTGTGGTCACTGTGTCAGAAATAATCCGCCGCTACTCGATGAGTTACAAGCGCATCGTGAAGCGTGGCTTCATAAAAAATGACACGGAATATTATGTCATCAACGCCATCCTGGTGAACCAAGGTAGTGCTATCTCAGACCACGAACGAGCGTCCCTGCAGAGGCTTACTGAAGCATTTGAAGAAAAAGCCTGACTGCAGCAGTCGGCCAGGAGCCGCCAGTGACCATGCAGGCGTTTCGAACGTTTATGTTGTTTCGCCCAGAAAGGGAGCACGATGAGAAAATCAGCACTGTTTTTGTTGTTCGCGGCCGCTAGTTGCATGTCATCTGCCAACGGAAATGCACCCGTGGTACTTACTGAAGCTGATTGGCTTTCTGCGGCCAACACGGCGCTTAAGCTAAGCAGCAAAAGTGGAGCGGTTACTTTCGTTGTCGATGATGGTCTATCTTCCGAAGCGCGAAACGCCCTTGAAAGCTTACGAAAAGTGGTGGCTATTGCCGATGTGCCTGATGTGGCGGTCTCAGGGTCGAAAGACTACATGCGCATTTTTCAGTTCCGCCCGCAGGGCGACCGGATCGAGTTTTTACAAGGGAGTGTCTATCCCAAGGTTTATCAAGCCGGAGACTGTCGCCTAAGCTCGCACCTTTTTCTTTCGCGTACGGCCGATGGTGAATGGAAGCAAGATGGCCCGACAAAAGTAGTGATCTGTACACGCCACTAAATCGGCAGGGACCGGCTAACAGCCGACACTCCCAAATCTAATCCAAGTAACTATTGTTCTCAAGCGATGAGCGTAAATTCAGAAGTACGTGGACGTATTGTCAAAACCTACAAGGCCGGACTTCCAATTCTCTGGACATACGTTTCAGAGATGCCAGGGACGAGTTCACGGCAAGCCATTCCATGGCTTGTCGTAGTGCGATGGGAATACGATGGGTCCGAAAATAATGGCATGCCTCAAACCGAAGAAAGCCAAGGCATGCTGATGCTTGAAGCGGCGCTTGGAAAGATCGAACGCCCTGCGTTTTGCGTTGAAGCCTATCGCCGGATCGGCGCGGGGATAAGAGAATTTGTGTACTACGTCGTGGATACTGACAAATTCCTCGAAGAATTCATTGACTATGTCGCCGGAGATCCGCTTTACCCCATTGAGATTAAGTTCTACAAAGATGAGGCTTGGTCCGATCTTCAAGACCTCATCGATGACTTTAAGTTGGTTAGACACTCACGTAGTCGTCTAGACTACGAGGGTCGGGTTTGGGGCGGAAGCGACCTGTCATCCGGGCGACTGTCAAAGTCGTGTCCACGGCTTAGCGTGCTATTTTCTCCGTTTTCCCTTTTCTCCCCAGATATGGCGGGTGTTCCTCAACGCGTGATTAGAGAAATAATCACGCGTTCACCAAAAAAATGTTACTACTAGGAAATATAGTGCAGCCATGAGGTGCGCTCCGCTCTACCTTTGAGCGGAGACCGCCGCCTGAAGAAGAACGTCAATCAATCCTCGCACAACCGCCTGACTTTCCTTTGGAAGGCGAAGAAAATCACTCACCAACACCACTGACTGAGCATCCCGAGCTTTACAGTCCAGCACGGTTGGAGAACCTGCATAACGGTCACCTTCACCAAATCGGAGCCAGGCTGCGCTTACTCCAGTCCAGTCCGCAAGTATCTGAATACGACCTTGGGTAGGTATCGAATCTCCGCGAAGCCACTTACGTGCGCCGTGCGTAGTCACAGTTACGCCATGAGCACGCAAGTTAAATCCTCGTGCAAACTGGGTGGCGGAAGTGTGGATCCCCGCAGCGAAAGCAGCACTATTTAATCGCCGGGCGAATAACACACCTTCAGAGACAGACCCCGGTGGGTTGCCGGCGTCAGCCCCGATGATTTGATTATTTTTACGCAAAAATGTTTCTTTCACAATAATATTTATTAAGAGAAAAAATGCACACAGGATAGGGGGCGCGCAACATCTTCATCGGGTATTAAAATTGCTTTTTGCCTGTAGTTATATATTTTATGTATTCTGCATATGAAATATTTATAGTCGGAAACCGAACTGCGCTAGAAACGTTCACAACAATGGTCGATCTCAGCAACCTGTCATACATCCACCTCCAACACGTACCCGTTCCGAGCGGCTCTTGGTTTTATGATACCTATAAAATCAGCTTTTACCTGCACTCTTCCTCCGCGCCCAGTACCGAGCAAGTTGAGCTCTGGTGCGGAGCGGCAGGGTTTTCCGCATGGGCCGTGCGCCGTATCTGACGAGGTACCTCGCGTGCAGAGGATATGGGCAACCCGGTTACTTGCGCCCGAACCTTGCTCAACATTAGGGAACTAATCACGCATTCAGCAGTTCAAGAAAATTTCCAATGTAATATATTACGACATAGGTCACTTGACTCCGCCAAGAGTGGGTAGTTAAAATGACAACTTTAATCACCATTCAAGGAATGCCCATGCGCGCTTATCTCGTCACAATGATCCTGGCCGGCGTCGTCGCCAGCCAAGCGCACGCCAAACTGGTTACCTTCGACTACACCGCCGTGGTCAATAAAACCACCCGCTACGGGGCCAGCACCGGGTACGCCACCATCGACGTGCCTTTGATTTCCATCGATGGCAACGAAATCGCGGCGGGCGACACGCAGCGCGGCTCGTTCACCATCGACCTCGATACACCAACCTATGACTGGCGGCCGGAGTATCAGACGGTCGAATACCGCGGATCGCTGAACAATATCGGCAGTGTTAGCATGGACCGGAGCGGCTACAGCTTCGCCTCCGAAGGTTCCTTCTACGAGTCCGGTTTCAGCGTATCGAATAAGCCGTATGGCGACTCCTTTAGCTTTATGGGCAGCACGTTCCGTAAGGCCACGAGCGGGCATTACGGCAGCGAGTCTATGCGGATCAGCCTGGGCGACACCAATGGCGATCTGCTGGCCACTGATGCACCACCGCAGTCCCTAAATTTGGCGGCCGCCGAATGGTCGCAAATTCTCTACGGGTATTCCCCGGACGCAAACGGCGACAGCCTGAGCACCTGGGGGACCCTGACTTCACTCGCCGTGCGGCCGCCTTCCCCGGTACCGGAGCCTGCCAGCTACGCGATGCTTGCCGTCGGCCTGCTGACCGTGGGGGCCGCCGCACGGGCCAAAGCCCGTCGCAAGGGCTGAGGCTGGAACTCAGATAGACCGGCCACTGCGCCCCGGCGTCCGCCCTACTTCGTGGCCGTTTCCCGCTTCGCGCCGGTCTTGGCTGGAGCCGGCGCCGCTCCGTCCTTGGCTTCGCCGCCTACGTTGAACACGACGTTACCTACCAATGTCGGCGACGACCTACACCTTCCCTTTGGCGCGCCTGTGGGCAGCACCACCACTAGAAGTGGCAATTTGTTTAGCAGGAGATCGAAAAAAATATTCCTGCTAAACACGCAGCGTGAGTAACACGCGCGCGGATAGGGATCTAATCACGCGTTCAGCAAAACTTCAGGATGCACGGTCACATGACGGTTGTGAGCCGCGTTTACGCGTACACTAATCAAAATCCTTAACTCAGCCGGACATCTTTCATGCTATCCACGCATCTTTTTATAGACACTAATGTGTTCTTAAAGTTCTATCACTATTCGAAAGATGACCTAAGTCAGTTAAGGGCGCTCATCGAAAACTTAAAAGCCGGAAATGTGACGCTGCATTTGCCCCAACAGGTTCTCAATGAGCTTGAGCGTAATCGAGAACGAGTTTTGAAGGACTCGGCTGACATCTTTAAAAAGGAAAGCTGCCCCACTCAGATTCCCCGGCACATGCTCGATTACGCACAAGCTAAAGAATATGCTGACGCCGTTCAAATCGCTATTAGGGCACGCAACTCAATGATAAACCAGGCTTCTTCGGAAGCCGCCAACCATACGTTGTTGGCTGACAAGTTGATGATTGAACTCAAGGAAAAGGCGAATGTTTATCCCGAAAGAGCTAATATTTTCGCGCGGGCCAAGGAACGGGCTGAAAAAGGTAATCCACCCGGTAAACCCGGAAGCATGGGCGATCAATATAACTGGGAATATTTATTGGAAAACGTCCCTCCCGGCGATTTGCACATAGTCTCTAAAGATGGAGATTTCGCCTCGATTTTGGACTCCAATATGCCTCGCCCGTTCTTGCAAAAGGAATGGTTGCAGCAGAAGAAAGGCGCTCTACATATATACAGTGAAATCCGTCCATTTTTGATCAAACACGCGAGTACAGTGAATGGAGAATCAAACGTCGTCGAATATGCCGATCCTGATGCGGATTTCATGCATCCCACCAACGAAGAGATGGTGCTTGTTCATCAGGAAATTGCACACGCGTTTGCTGAAGAAAAAAACAAGGCTATCGAAAAATTGGTAAATAGTGAAAGGTTTATTGATACACACATTGCGATCGACAAGCTGGAAGAATTCCGAACAGCGCTAACTAAGGAGGACGTGGAACGTCTTTTCCGAGCAGCCTTTTCTAATAACCAAATTCTATGGATTGCTTCCGATGCCGATGTCTACTCATTTTTCAAAGCACTACTAGAGGAGGATGAGCACGAGATAGATAACGCCCTGGTGGATACGGCTGTTCAGGTCTTTGGGCTTGGTCCTGCTCCAGAAGATCAAGATCCATATCAAGATTGAAACACTGATGAATAGTTAGCGACGCTTATGAGGCAGGCCACTTCTCGCCTCTCCGACTTCGTTCATGGGCGCCATTTTATTTTTGGCCACCGGATAATGCTTAAACTGGGTATCTAGCGCCGCACGGGCAAAACGGACTAAGGAATAGATACGACAACGCGCAATTAGGGCGGTAATCACGCGTTCATGAAGGGACACGCCAAGAAACAAGAAAAATCCTCGGTTGCTGCGGCTCAAGGCTATTTTCAATATAGAATATTTGCATCCGCCTAGGCGCCCACCTCTGTTTGATACCCTTATGACCCCAGAAGACTTAAGAAGCCATTCGATTCATCAAGTTATCCTCCAGATGAATCATTTCCGCGAAACTAATTTATTTCAAGAAACGCTAACTAATTCGCCGGAAAGCGCCCGACACAGCATTAATGAGATTTTTTCAGTTGTGCACGTTATTGAAAGTTACTTAGCGTCTACGCCTCCTGAACTGATCAGTCTATGGGGGTTAGCACAACTAAGCGCTCAATTACAACAAGTTGCTACGTACGTCGATAACTATGGACACGCACGCGGGCTCGACCACCTGGAAGCGGCCATCACAACTGTTTCACAGCACATACAGCCATTGCTTTGGACATTTACACGTCCCTCTGAAACTACAACGGGTACGGTATATAGCCAGATGTTATCGGAGCATCACCAAGCCGCAAAACGTAACATGGAAGACTTATCTCGTCTACATGCCGAGACGACGCAGATTATTGAAACACAAACAGGGATGGCAAACGAACTGAAGGCCACGACTCAATTAATGACTGCTGATGCACTGCGGCTCCGTACGGAAGCAACTGCTGCGGTCGCAGAGCTGCAAAACAAGTACCATGATGAAGAGCGTGCGCGCAAAGTAGAGCACGATGCAGCGATGGAGGCCAGGTCAGTGGACGCATCGAAATTACATGAAACCTCGATAGACGACGCAGAGCGTTTTTTAGCAGTCCTGAAAAATTATGAAGCTGACGCTGCGAAACTCTTCTCCGCTCTCGGGCATACAGGGGTGACTGGAAATTATCAAATTGTGGCAGACAGGGAGACGACCCAGGCCAACTGGTTGAGAACTGGGGCTATTATTGTTTTTGCCCTGGCTGTGACTGTGGCAATAATTTCTCTTTTCAAATATATTGACCAGGTACATACGACAGAAACTGTGCTTTCCATGCTCGTTCGGGTAGGCACTGCTATTACGATCACCTTACCGGGATGGTATCTTGCACGGGAATCGGCACGGCATAGATCTACTGCCGACCGCGCCCGTCAAACAGAAATGGAACTTGCATCGTTGGGACCATTTATTGAGCTTATGGAAAAAAGCAAAAAAGATGCAATTCGCGAAGAACTGATAAAAAAATATTTCGGAAACGGGATTCAGGAACACACTGTTGTCGCGCCGTTTAACCTGTCGGACGTTACCAGCGTGCTTGAGGTAGCGAGTAAATTTGATATCTTCAAAAAAAAGAAGGATGATGAAGACAAGTAGAGGATTTTCGCTTACACATTCGCAAAATTCCAGCTAACAACAGCTGGATTAGCTGACTGAGTCCTAACGCGGCAGGAAGTTGGCGCATTTATTGAAGCTAAATACCCTCGATAAGGCGAAGGGCGCGTGGCTAGGAAGCTAATCGCGCGCTGGTACCTTATGGCCATCATCCCGGAAACGATCCATCTATAAGGCCATCAGTTTTTGCTTTTGTATAGCCATACGTCCCGCCGCTCTTTTTTGTATATTCTGCCTGCATATTCATATCCTACTTTTATTGATTGAGCATTGATTTCACTTACGGCCTCTATACCCGCTGCATCACTAGTGCAATCCTTATCTATTAGTGCCTTTTAATCCAAACGGATCAATATATGTCAGTGGATTTCCGCCAACATAGCCATATGTATTGATCCCCGCATTCATTCCAATCGGATCGCTCTGAACATACCGCCCAGTCTGCGGATCATAATCCCTGTGGTAGTTGTGGTGCTTTCCACTGAGCTAAAAGGATCGCTATCTTTACTACTCTTCAGCCCGAACGTAGCGTCGCGACAATATCTCGTGCGCTACGAATGCTACACCGGCAATCAACCAGCCGCCCAGCACGAAAGCTACAGTCGAATCCATTAGAAGCAATTCGAACAATCCGTCTCGCTTAAGACTTTGAAGATTGCGATCAACCCCATTTTTAATAAACAAATTTGCCAGTAGAAGCGAGACAGTGGCTGCTAACTGACCAATGAGAGCTCCATATACAAAGAATTTCCATAGCGGCCCCGGGCCTCGCAAGATGTGAATTGCGAGCGCGAAGGACACTAATGTTAGATAGAATGTTATATAGGGAACTCGCATTTCGCGAAGTTTTAGCAACGACGTAATGAGCTTCCATTCAAAAAAAATGGCAACGCCCATCATTCCTATTATTAGGCCTAATAGGGTTATGTATTGAAGTAGATTATTTCTTTGGTTTTTCACAATTCGCATCCTTCGCTTTGTCATGTAATCGGCCTGGGAACCGACTCGATCCTATCTTGCAAACCCCTCCAAGAGACTGCGACACTGATGCAGCGCAGCTAAATCCGCGGGGATCGCTGATGTTATCGGCACGATTCTGGATTTCCTCTTCCTGCGCTTTGGTCGTTGGAATTCTCACAAGATGAACTTCACTTCCCAACGACTTCTGATACGCGATATATTTGTTTAAATCCGCATCTTCACCCCAAAAGACGCCACCTGTTCCACGATGGTTATTGGGATTGTATGAGCCGGCAGGATCGTAGAGATATGGATTCTTACCGCTAATGTATAAAGCAGAATGTGATCCATAATTGATTCCGAAATCCTTGTCATAAGTCGTAATAAGGATGGTTTCGAGGCCCAACGGATCAATTCTTGATAGAGGATTACCGCCTACATAACCGTATGTGTTGATACCACCGTTGAGGCCGATCGGGTCAGATTGGAGGTACCGTCCCGTCTGCGGATCGTAGTCCCTGTGGTAGTTGTGAAACAGATTCGTGCTTCGGTCGTAGTACTGGCCTGGCATGCGCAAGTTGAATGTAAAGGTACCTGATCCGTTGAAATATTCGGTCGGCGGTGTCAGCCCGAACGGATCACCGTTGTCCCAGCGCCAGACAATCTTGTTGTCGAGCTGGCGCGTGATCGTCCGTGGCGTTCCCAAATGATCCGGATGAATATGGAACACGTTAATCGCCGTGCTTTGGGCAGGTGCCGTTCCTGTCACTGTCTGCGTCAGCACTGCCACCGGCAGATTGCCCAGGTACACCGTCTCGCGCGTCGCCTTGCCGTTGAGATAGCTGTACTCACCTACCAACTGTCCTTGTTCGTCATAGACGAATATACCACCACCGTAAGTCTGGAATACACGCTGATCCAGGCCGTTGAACAGCTGGTGGGTGGTGACGGCACCATTCTCGTTCCTGTACGGGCGGCCCCGGCCGCTATAAGTGACGACGTGGGTGCCACCCGTCATCAGATCACCCGCGCCGTTATAGAGATTTGTCTTTGCCGGCCCCGGGCCGGTGGACGCGCTCAGCTTGTTGCTGAGCGGGTCGATGGTGTTCGTATAGCTGTTCGCTCCGAACCCAGCCTTGATGCGGTTACCGCTGGCATCGTAGGCGTAGGTCTGGCTGGTGCCGTTGCCGTTGTAGCTGGTCAGGCGATTCAACTCGTCATAGCCAAACGTCTGGTTCAGACTGGCAGGGACGGGCGCCGTTCCTGTGCCGGTATGGGTGTATCCCTTGACGCGGCTGGCGGCATCGTAATTGATCGTGCGTACAACGCCGTTCGCCGAAGGGCTTCCCATCGTATAGCTGCTGATCCGGCCATCAAGGTCGTAGGTGCGCACATGCGCGTACTGGTTTGCTGGAACGCTATTGCCCCATGTCCAGCCGGTGGTGCCGCCAAACGGTGAGTAGGTGATATTGTTCAGCAAAACAATACTGCTGTTGCTGTTGGTGCCGGTACCGTTGGCTGCCACTGGGTTCAGCGTGATGCTGGCGACCTGGCCCGCAGGGTTGTAGCCATAGTTAACACGGTTCCCGCTCGGGTAGGTCACGCTCGCCAGCCGGCCGGCCGCATCGTACTCATAGGCAAGCGTATGCGTGTTGGTGTAGCTCCCCAAGCCGGTCGTGGTCTGGGCTTTGGTCGCGAGCCGCCCGAATGCGTCATAGGTATACGTCGTATAACCCGATTCATCCGTCATCCGCGTTATTTTGCCAGCCGCAGTCGGCGTCAGCTTTGCGTCACCGTCGTACTCGAACGTGGTCCCGACGGTGCCCGTATAGTCGATCCGGGTCAGGCGGTTGAGCGCATCATAAAAATAGGTATTCGTCTTACCGCGGCCGTCGATGCGCGTTTTCAGGTTGCCGGCGGCATCGTAGGTCGACTTGGTCAGGCCCGTATCGGGGCTTCCCAGCTCGTTGCGGTTACCCAGTCCGTCAACGCCATAACGCGTCTCCAGGTTGCGTGGATCCGTCACCGTCGCCACTTGGTCGATGCCGTCGTAACCATACTTGATGGTC
>NZ_JAVCWL010000046.1:0-52729 GCF_030846505.1 Massilia pseudoviolaceinigra
AGTGTGTGCTTGATAAAGAATCCGTCGGTTGAATAAGGACGCACGGGCGTGACGTCGCCTCCGGTCCGGAGCATCAGCAACTGATCGCCCTCACGCCAGAAAGTGCGTTGCTCCGAGGCGTTGACGGTGTATACGCCGACGTACGCGTCGAGCACACCCACATCCAGGTGGATCTCCTCGAAATCCACAAGCGGCTCACCGAGCGCAATCGCACCGATTTTATGAGCGATATATTACGGATCCACGATGCCGAAGTCCGCGTTGCTGAGAACGGCCACGAACAGCCGATCTTCCGGCAGGCGCAGCGCGAGCTCTGAAAGCCATTGATGCCGCCGCTGTGGGCCAGCAGCCGGCGTTGCTGTAGCGCGCCGATTTCCCATCCATAGCCGTACGCGCACGTGTTACCGTCCACCAGCCGGTAGGGCGTGAATGCGCGGGTCCAGTTCGCTGGGCTGATGAGCGTGCCGCTGGCGATCGCACGCTCCCAGCGCGCCAGGTCGTCCACGTTCGAGACCAGTGCCCCGGCCGCGTTGACCTGGCTGGCGTAAAGCTATTTCGACACTGACCGTCACTGAGCTGCAAATGAACCTGCATTTATAGGCGCCGACCTGCATTCCAGAGCCGCCAACCGGTAATAACTGCAACTGACACATTGGCGACGCTGGGATGGCTGTAGGGGTCTATGAGTCAAACATGCGCGTATGGACAAGATATGATTCGGCGAGTTCTGACATCCAATCAGCCTTTGATCCCAGGACGCTACATTTCCCACTGCAGTTTGAACGTCAGGGTCTTGTCGAGCACATCCGGATTGCGGGTGCGGTCGGCCGACCAGGCAAGTGACATGGAGCGGCCATGTTGCCACAGGTGACGGTATAACAACGAACGGTGCAGCTGGCGGTCTGCGTAGGCATCGATCCCCGCGCTGGCGTCGAGCCGGCGTGCGTAAGCCATGTTCTGCGCCAGGAGGCGCAGCGAGTCGCGCGGGCTGAAGTGAAGCATGGCCAGCCACCGCCATCCAGTGTCGGCAAAAGCGGCACGGCCGTCGCCAGCGTCAACCCAAGTGCGGCTGAGGCGATGATCAAGCTCAGTGGCCCAGCCAAAGGGCAAGGCGAAGCGAAGCTTGAGTATGCCCAGCAGTTCGCCGCCGTGGCCGACTCGGTCAGCCTCCACGTCGAGCCTGCGTCCCAGCACCATTTCGCCGCCCACTTGCGAGATCCAGGCGACCGGTTTGGTTTCGAAACCAGCGTGCAGAGCGGGGATATCGTGCACCTTACCGTCGCGCTTTCCGCGCAGGCGATCAAACCCGTACTCCGCCCACAGCCGGGTCTGGCGCGGCCCAAACATCCACACACCCGGATGGATCGCACTCGATATCGTCTCGCCACCGCGCTGGCCATTGACCGCGTGGGAAAGTGTGACGACCTTGTGCAGCCGCACATAGGCTTCCGATTCATACATTTTGATGCCGATGTCGTGTTCGCCCAGGCGCTTGGCCAGGTTGAGTTTGGCCTCGGCAATGCCGGCCTGCGGCACGAAGCCGTTATCGTTAACGAATCCCGGCGAGATGGCTTGCAATTCTAAATCGTTGATCCAGTCGTCGGAATTGTGCTTGAACTGGGTCCACAGATAACTGCCGCGCCGCGCAGGCGCCAATGTGGCGCCTGCGTCGCTAAAGCCGGCCGTGGTCCGCGAGTGCATGGCAACCCAGGCGGCCTGGTTACCACTGCCAAGGTCACGCTGGCCGTCCATCCCCGCCACCACATTGCTGCCGGCAGCGCCATAGTCGCGCATCGAGGCAAAAGCGCCGACCACGCCGCTGTCTTGGTGCCAGCGCATGCGCGTGAAACTGGCCAGTGTCTCGTGGCGCTGAACATGAGCGGCAGTTTCATAGGTGCCCCCTCGCAGAACGACGCCGCCTTCGCGGTCGCGCAGGCTCATCGCCGTGGCATCCGCGCCGGCCGAGCGCCAAGTCGCGCGCAGGCCCCAGGCCGGATCGGCCACCGTCCGCGAATAGAATGGCGCCAGCGGCAGCCCGAGCACATCGGCGCTCTCAAGGAAGAAGCCGCGCTTTTCCGGCAGACTCAATGCAATGCGGCTGGCACCGCTGACCGGTTCATCGATCTCGACCTGCGAAAAATCGGGATTGAGCGTGGCGTTGAGCACCCAGTCGGCGCGTGGCCGGGCGTTCACTTCCACACCCAGGCTGGGTCCCTTGCCGCTGCGCACAGTCAGCTCTGGGCGCACGTCCACAAAGCGGCGGTCACGCACCGCTGCAACAGTCCGGTCCATCCCCGCGATCGGCGCCATGTCGGCCATGTAGTTGCTGCCTCCAGTTTTCAAGGGCACGCTCAGCAGCAATCTGCTCCCGTCGTGCGGCACGCTGCGTTCGATCATTACGCGCCAGGGCTTGCCGTCACGGTAAGGAAAGCGCAGGCTCGACAGCGGCCAGCGTACTTCCATGCTGTAGCCGTCGGGCAGGACCTTGACTGCGGCATCGATCGGGTAATCGGGCCCCAAGTCGTCGTCGGCATTACGGCGGCTGATGCCGTCGGTGAGCACGCCGGCGATGTTGACCCGTACAAACTGCGCTGACTGTCCTTGTCCCGTTGGGTCGATCCAAATACCGATGAAGTCTTGATCGGTGCCCACCTTGTCGCGCCGCCCCAGTGAACCTTGCATACGCGCAGCCTGGTTGTCCCAGGCGCGGATGCCAAAAACGAGAGCGTGTTCATCAACCAGCAGCTTTACGCTGGTGCGCAGGTGGTCGGGCGCCTTGACGCCGTTGCTCGGTTCATACTCAAGAAAGTGCTCAAGGGCCGGCGCGTCAGTCCACTGCCATTCGCCAAGCGCGCCGTCGATAATGACGGCTGGCGTTGCGCCGTTGGGTGTCGCGGTGAGTGATTGCGCGTGGAGCGTCCCGCCGAAAAGCGCGGCGGCCGCGAAGGTAACAAAGGGTACGAACATGCTGGCGACTTATAGGGCGGAGCCACATTCTACATAAAACCTTGCAAAAGATGCAAGTGAACTTCGTTGGCGCGTAGAATGAATGTTATAGCCGGTATTTTGAGGCGGATAGGGAAAACGGAAAAAATCGGGCGCTAAGCTCAATTTGTTCGATCATATCCCAGCAAACCTACCCGCACGCCCAGTTGCACATACCCTGAGTCCATACTGTGAACAGCTTGCCGGGCTCGGCTCCGTACTTGGGGTTGATGTGGCCCGTGCTCTCGGCTCGGCCGCCCGCGCGCAAGCGCTGGCCGTCCGACGACGACGTTGTGCCGTCACCCCAGTGCGCGGCGAAGGCGTGCTTGAACTGGGCGTTGACCAGTTCAGCCAGGCCGGCCGAATAGGTTTCGTCCCGGATGTCCCAGGCCTGCAACCACGAGAGCTTCGCCTAAGTGGCGCCGGGACTCGATTCCGCCATCTTGGTCAGGCCGAGGTTGATGGCGTCGACCAGGATAGCGGACATGAGGAAAGTCCGGTCCTTGGCCTGCTCCCCGCTCTTGAGATGGACAAAGTGGCGCGTGAAACCGGTCCAGTCGTCCACGTCCATCAGCAGTTCGGTGATCTTGATCCGAGGAAGCATGCCGCCGGCGAAGTCAATCAGCGCCTGGGCCTCATCCGGCACCACGGCGTCCTGGGGGGCTGATCCTCAGTCCTGTCTCAGTAATGATCGCATCGGGCAGTTCGTTCGTCAGCGCGAGCCGGTTGACGATGGCCAGCTGCTGTTCGAGCAAGTGGAGGCGGTCGTGCAGGTACTGGTCGCAGTCCTAGTGACGGCGATCGGCAACTCGCGCGCCGTTTTCATGGCCCCGAATTTTTCCGTGGGTAGCAGGTATTCCTCGACGTCGCGGAATTGGCGCGAACCCTGCACCCGGATGTCGCCGGCTCTGGTGCACATCTGCGGCTGGGCTAAATGACGAGCTTTGTTCCGCATGCGTAACCGTCAGAGCAAGAGCGACCTGTTCAAGGGCCGACACTTCGAGCAAGAAATCATCGTCCTGTGCGTGCGCTGGTACCTGCGCTACAAACTTTCCTATCGCGACCTGGTCGAGATGATGGCTGAGCGAGGCCTGTCGGTTGCCCACTCGACCATTCTGCGCTGGGTACGACGTTACACGCCTGAATTTGACAAGCGCTGGGGCCGCTTTTCTACTCAAGCAGACACATCCTGGCGCGTTGACGAGACCTACGTCAAAATTCCCGGTCAGTGGGCTTATCTCTACAGGGCGGTCGACTCGGCAGGCAAGACGGTTGATCTCCGGCTTAGCCCTCGGCGCAACGTGGCCTCGGCAAAGGCATTCTTTCGTAAGGCCGTACGCTCTCAGGCTCGCTCGCCGTTATCGATCACACTCGACGGTTATGCTGCTTCCCATCGAGCCGTTCGTGAACTTCAACAGCAAGGAAGGCTTGCCGAGTCGACGAAACTTCGCTCGTCGAAATACCTTAACAATCTGATCGAGCGTAAGCGATCCACGAACCCCAGTTGAGCAGTCGGCTAGCGCGACGCTACGTTCAGGGACACGTGCCCGATGCGGTTGACGATATTCATGGCGGCTAGCATGACGTACTTGTCGCTCTCCTCGGGCCGCACCTTCGCTAGCCACTGCCTCATCTCGCTTGTCACATAGGCGAGCAGATGCGGTTCTGGGTGGCCGTGGGAGTACTGGGCCAGCGACTGACCGGCGAGTGTTGGTCCCAGGCCGTCAGCGAAGTTGACTGTCGCGCTAAAGCGCGCGGCTTGCTTATCCAGTTCGTCCTCGGTGATGCGCGGCCATTCGATGCCGGACTCTCGCATCGCCAAGAAGCAGACGAACAGGCGCTCGAGCAAGAATGCCATTTTTTCGAACGAGACGCCGAATCTCGTCAAGACGAGGAAGGAGTTTCTGCCTCGTCTTTCAGCAGCAGGAGCGACGCATCAGTCTGCTCGCCTCGCCAGGTGCCGCGCAGCCCCCAGTGCGGGTCGCCGATAGTGCGTGAGTAGAACGCAGGCAGGGTCAGGCCCAGCACATCGGCACTTTCCAGAAAGTAGCGCCGTTTTTCCGGAAGGGCTTGTGCCAGTGCCAGATTGCCGCTGGCTTGCGGGGCATCGACCTCGATCTGGGCAAAATCGGGGTTCAGCGTCGCATTGAAGATCCAGTCCGCCCGTGGCGGCCACCATCCTTCGGCACCAAGGTTGCCTTCGCGGCTCTGACTACCAAGTTGGTTTATGCTACGGCCAGTCCATTCGACGATGGCCTGGTACTCGCTCTGGCGGCGGTGCTTGTTCACCACTTCGGTCATTCCTTCGAGTGGTAAGCTAGCGTTGAGAAAATTGAATGCGTTGTCGTCGGCCTCGCCGCTGACCAGCAACAAGTCGTCAGCACCGGGAATGCCACGTGCCAGTGCAATCTGCCACGGCATGCTGCTGTCGAAGGAGTAGCGCAGGGCGGCAAGTGGCCAGCGGATTTCCATGCTGTAGCCGTCATCGAGCAGGGTGACGCCAATCTGTACCGGATAGTCCGGCCCTAGGTCTTCCTCGTCTTCCGCGCCGAAATAGATGCCATCGCGGACCACGCCAGCTAGGCTGGACTTCACGAACCTAGCCGATTCGCGGCGACCGTTCGGATCCACCCAGATGCCTATCATGTCTTGATCGCGCCGGACTGCATCTCGTCGCGACAACATGACCCGGGGAGGCTCCTTGTCCCAGGCTCGGATTCCGATTACCAGCGCGTGGCCATCGACAATCACCTGGGCTTCGGTCCGCAGATGGTCCGGCACCGCACCGCCGGCTTCGGGAGAGAGTGGCGAAAAGCGGCTGTGACGAGCGGCCATATGCCAAGCCGGCTCGTCGAGCCGACCGTCGACGGCGATGGGCTGATCAACCGCGGCAAGCGTGTATGCCTTGAACGCCACAGCGTGCGACGAAGCAGGAAGAAGGGCCGACAGAACAAGCCAGTATGGCTTGCGTAGGCTACTGCCTGCATGCATGAGTGAACGAACTGACAGAAATGGCTTCATAGCATAGTAGGAATAACAGACGCCTGCATTCTACCTGCCTCAATTTTTAAAACAGGAGCAGGAAGGCAGGTCCCGCCAGGCCAGGCAGCTTGCTTCGCTCACTGCCCCCGCCTTGTCGGATCAGTAGGCGTAAAAGCCCCTGCCGACCTTGCGCCCTAGATGGCCGGCGTCGACCATGTTCCGCATCAGCGGGCAGACGCGGTATTTTGAGTCCTGAAACAGCTGGTACAGTACGTCGAGGGAGTTGACCACGGTGTCAATACCGATCAGATCGGCGGTTTCGAGCGGGCCCATCTTGTGGCCGAAGCATTCCTTGAAAATCGTGTCGACGTCGGCAGGCTTGGCGATACTATCCTGGATGGTAAAAGCCGCTTCGTTCATGAACAAATGGGAAATGCGGTTGGAAACGAAGCCGGGGCCATCCTTTACCACCACCGACTTCTTGCCTAGTACCGTCAGCATCTCCAGACAGCGGTCGCGGGTCTGGTCGGAGGTATTGAGGCCGACGATCACCTCCACCGTATGTTTCATGTGAACGGGGTTCATGAAATGCACACCAATCACCTGCGCCGGCCGGCTATGGAAAGAGCCAAGCTTGGTAATGGGAATACAGGAGGTGTTGGCCGCCAGCACGGCGTCGGCCGCAACGAACTCGGCCATGCGCTGGTAGAGCGCCTGCTTGAGTTCGACATTCTCGGGGATGTTTTCGACCACGAAGTCGCAATCTCCGATCGACTCCAGATCGGTCGTCCAGACGATGCGGCGCAATATGTCTTGCGGCTGTTTACCCTTGGCCAGCGGGCTGAACAGGGGTGCGTAGCTAGCGGTTTCCTCGATGCGGGCCCTGCTTTGTGCACAGGATGGCTCATCCTTCTCGACCACGACTACATCTTGGTCGTGCAGAGCGCAGTCAAAGGCCAGACTTGAACCGATATTGCCGCCGCCAACTACGGCGATTTTTAGTTGTGACATGACGTTTCCTTATTCTTGGGGACAGCCGCGGCTGATTCGGCCGGATGTGGCCGTGAAGAGTTACTCGGCGGACTCAGACAGGACCGCATCCCACTTTCCAAACAGGGTCAGCCCTGCCCCCTTGGCGAGCGCGACGGATGCCGCATTGTCGAGTTGGCAGCGGTATTGCGGTTCATAGCCCTGTGCGTAGGCATGACGGCTAATCGCGCGGATGACGCGGCGCGCATGACCCTTGCTCCGGAACGGTGGCAGCGTCAGGACGCCGACATCGGCAATCTTCTGGTCATCCCAAGGATACATGCTCGCGGCACAAACCAGCCGATCCTGCTCGAACGAACCAAACACGACCCAGTGATCGAGCTCGACATAGGCATTGTCAAGATCCTGCTCCGACGCATTGGACTGGAACTCGGCAAACATCGCGTCGTCAGTCGCGCTGAGTTGCCGCAGGTCGTCCGGCAGAGGTTCCTGCAGCAGAGCCTGCCGCTCCGCCTCAGTGAAGTGGAAAACATAGTCGGCACCATGTAACCGAACATTGGTGTCTTGCAGCTTCTGGCGTAACATCGCCTCGGTCAAGTCCTGCTGGTGGTACAGTCCCAGCTTGTCTGCCAGCGCAGGGGTTAGCACCACCATCGCCTTGCCGTCCGTAGTTTCCAGCAGCATCAACTGCCGGCCGGCTTCCATATCTGGATTGGCCGCCACGATCAGCGTGTCGCTGCGGTAAAGGATGTCGCCAGCGAGGAAAGACTCCTGCCAGAACGATTCGATGGTTTTAGAAAATTGAGACATGTGTTTCTACTCGACTTGGTTGAGAAAACTTGGTTGAGAAAATGGACTGTAAAAAAGTGATGGCCGGTAAAATTTTAGGCCATCTATCCGGAAAAGACTGGCTCCTGCCGGGCAAGTTTGTGCGCCCGTTCCTCGAGCCAAGGGATGAATTCTGGGCTAGAGAACAGGTAAAAATGCCCGCCCGGAAAGAGCCTCTGCGTGACTAACGCGGCAAACACTCGCTCCCAGTCCGCCAGCCGCGAAACGGGAACCCGGCTGTCGCCGTCGCCGCCCACCACATGTGCGGCAAGCGGCAGGATGGGCTTGGGCAGGCGGCAAAGCGCCGCCAATAAGGCTAGGTCATTGCGCATGACGCCGATCACATACTGTCTGAGTTCGGCATCGGCCAGCACCTCGGCTGGCGTGCCTTCGTACTGTTGGAGCAGGTGCAGGATCTCAGCATTTGACATCGGCATGCTAGGCGCGCCGCCCTTAGCGTCAGGGCCGACAAACGACCGGGCCGACAGGATGAGGCCCAGCACCATCTGCGGCGATTCGCGTTGCAACCGGTCTGCGAGCTGGTAAGCCAGCTCGGCACCCAAACTATGGCCAAACAGCAGCAAGGGCTTGTCACGGCCCAGTCCAAGGTGACGGATAGCTGCCACAATGCCGGACAGCGTCAGCTCCGGGTCTGCCTGCAGCGGTTCTAGAAGGCGCGATCCGCGGCCCGCCAGCTCCAGACAAAAGGGCTCGATCGACGCCGACAGCTGGTTGCCGATCTGCAGATAGGGATAACTGGAACCGCCGGCATGGTGCAGAAAGAGTAGCTGGACGGCTGCGCCCGGCCTTCTCTGCGCAAGGGACAAAATTGGATCAGGCAAGGTGCACCTCCCTGTTGGCATCGGCCACAACCGAGTTCGGATCGGCACGGTAGATCTCGGCAAATTCCGAGACGGCGGAAATCGGCGCGCTGGCAATCCAGCCCGAACCACGCTCCGCCTTGTAGCGGAAATAGTCCTGAAACTCCAGATTGGTCACGAAATTGAAGGTCAGGGAAATGCTGGGTGACAAGGTGTGGACCTCATGAGCCAACCCACGTGGAATCAGGAGGATTTCCCCTGGCGCCAGATCGAACCGCCATATGCGGTCTGCCGAGTCCGCGCCACTGCCCGCGAAGTCCTCTGCATCGCTGCCTTCAGCCGCGCTTCTTGCCGCGCCTTCGAGCGAAGGCGAGAAGATCCACCCGGCCTTCTTGCCCGCAATCTGGCAAAGGACGGCATTGCTGCGCATGCCGTCGGCATGCAGACGGGTGCAGGCTCCCGGCGCGGAGAAATACAGCCCCCAGTCCTGGCACATTCGTTCGTTCGGACGCAGGCTGCCTAGTTGTACCCAAGGGATCCGGTAACCGCCTGCCGGCAGGAAGTACGGTCGGCCCCAGTGCTCGCGGATGCGCTGGAACGCCACAAAGCTGAATGACTGTGTTTTCACGTGATGGCCAAAGCCCCAGGTGAAAAGCAAATGCTTGAAATACGAGTCGTAGGTATAGCGCAAGTAATCCAGGTCTTTGTTCAACTGCCCCAGCTCCACCGGAGACCGCGCGGCGATCTCGGCCAAGTAGCTGTCCAGCCGGGCCTGCGCGCCCGGCCGAAACCCCGCGTCCTGCAGCTGCACGGTCATGCCGCCGAATTCGCGTCGGAAGTAGTCGAAACTCCAGAGCTGGCGTGCTGGCCAGTCGCGTAGGCCATCGGTAACGATCACGGGTCGTTGCTGCATCAGATAGCGCTCGAGAAAATCAGCACTCGACATATCCTTCACACGCTCGACAACGCCGTAATCGGCTGCCCGCAGGCGCGCCAGCGCCTCGGCCTTGCCTATCCGCGGGGCCGGCTTCCTTTTGCGCCGGTAGATGCTCACTTCCTCGAACGCCCATAGCCCAACATCTCCAAGGGCGTTCCAAGCCTTGCTCAAGAAACTCATGGCGTATTCTTTCTCATTAAAAATCGAATTCCTTATCCACATCTTCCAGGGCCATGACAGGCGGCGCCTGTGTGGTCTGCGGGTTCAAGCTCGGCAGCAGATGACCAAGCTCGATGTCGGGGTCGGCCAGCACTGCTTCGATCAGGATGAAGAAGTAATCGAATGTGGAGGCGATGACCGCCTTGCTGAACAGGTTTTCGCGGTACTGGATCAAGCAATCGAAGCTATCGCTCGTTTCGGATACTTCCATCAACAGATCGAACTTGGCGGTATCGGCAGCCAGCTCGAGTCGAGAGAAACCGTCGTCACGAGCGGCCTCGGCTGCGCCGTTCAGGCTGAACGGCAGGTAGCCGAATACCACGTCGAACAGCGGATGCCGTCCATGCCGGTTCTGGCAGTACGGGTCGCTGCGCAGCGTGTCCAGCAGATCGTTCAGCGCACAGCGCTGGTAAGGCATGCTCTCCTCCCACTGGGCCTGCAGGTCGAGCAAATAATCCGCCGTTGGGAAGTCGGGGTCCGGCTCCACCTTCATCGCCAGCATGTTGACCAGATAGCCCACCAGCGATAGCTCCTCGGGCTGGCTGCGACCGGTGACTGGAACGCCGAAGAGCACGGCATCGGTCCGGCCGATCTTGGTTATCAGCGCGCCAAATGCGCCGAGGAAGAAAATAAAGGGAGAAATGCCCTGCGAATCGCACAGACGCCGAATCGCCTCGCTCATGGCAGCCGGAACGGGTCGGACCACGGTAACGCCCCGATGGCTGCCAGCCTCGATGCTGCTGGCCGCGCCTTCCGTGATTGGCAGCTCCAGTGGCTTGGGCAGCGGCAGCAAGTTGGCCAACCAGTAGGCTTTGTCCTTGCGCGCCTGCTTCGCGCTTTCGGACACCTGCTGCCGGTGCCGGTAGGCGGCAAAGTTGTACTCCAACGGCGGCAGCTGAGCGCCTTCGAGCAGACGTTGAAAATCGTGCGCCAGGATGCTAAGCGACACGGCGTCGCAAACGATGTGGTGGACGACGATCAGCACTTGGTGGGGTTGCCCGGCCCCGGCCGACTCCAGCAGCATGGCGCGGATTGGCAGCGCCGTGCGCAGGTCGAACGGCATGGCAGCGAATTGCTCCAGGTGGGCAAGGTTTTCCGCCTGCGTCGATGCGGCAAACGCCACGCTAAGATCGATCTCGGCATCGGGCTGAGGCAACATCATGAGCTTCGCATCCTGGTGTTCGAACAGGCACTTCAGGACCAGATGCCGGTCAGCGACCTGCCGGATGGCGGCGGCAATGGCAGCCGCACTGTATCTGGTGGGACACTGGAAAGCCACCGGCATGTTATAGCTGGCATCCCGGAACGTGGTCTGGTGGATGTACAAGCGTTCCTGATCCGAACTGGCGACGATGGGCACGGCGGGATCGATATCGGGCAAAACCGAGCGCGAAGGCGCCTGTTCGGCCTGCAGGCATTGGCGCTCCACCTCACGAATAGTCGGTTGCGCGAAAAACTCCTGGATGGCGATGCGCTTGCCTAGTTTCTTGTAGATTTTCTCCGCCATGACGATGGTTTTCAGGCTGTCGCCGCCAAGCTCCATGTAATGGTCATCCACGCCGATGCCGTCCACACCCAGGATCGCACTCCAGATAGCGGCAAGCTCGCGTTGCATTGGGGTGCTAGGTTCCCGATAGGCAGCGCCCACGGCCGACGGTCGGGATTTCAGCTTGATGGCGGCTGCCGTTTGACTGCGTGCGCAAGCCGGCGCACGCCGGCCACCCCAGGCATACAGCCGGCCCGCGAATCCGCCCGCCGAGAAAATCTTTTGGCTCTCGCCATCGTATTCGCGCAGGCTCTTCTCGAACAAGGCGGGAAATGCAACACCGGTGAAGGCAACCTCGTTGGCCCCCCAGGCGTGGGAATCGCCCTGCGGCCGCTCTTCGAAATGCACGGTTTCCCAGTTCACCACCACCCAGCGCGTCCCGCCCGGACGCCGGTTCCTGCATTGGCCCCAACCATCCAAGAACAGGTTGGCCGCCGCGTACGGCGCATGGGCAATGCCACCGAAGAAGGTGGACATCGACGAGGTGACAAAGCAATACTCGACTGGAACTTCATCAAACACTTGGGCCAGGATCTGGGCAGCCAGTGCCTTGGGGCGGAGTTGGGCCTGATAATGACCGGCTTCGAGGCTGGCCAGTGGCGAGAACGAATCGCCATCGGTCACCCCGGCAGCGTGAATCACGGCGAAGATATCGCCCAGCCGCTCGCGGATCGCCGCGAACAGCGTCACCCCATCTGCTGCCGAAGTCAGCCCAAATGGGAAAACCTCGACTGCCGCGGCCCCCGCCGCCAGCAAGGTGTCGCGCAGTTCCTGCATTGCGGGCGAATCGGCCGGCTGGCGACTGACGAGCGCCAGCCGTGCCTGGAAGCGCCGTGCCAAGACCAGGGCCATTGCCTTGGCCATGCGGCCGCCGGCGCCGGTAATGACGAAGGTCTTGCCTACAAACCGGTCGGCGTCGAGCACTTCATTCTCCGCCGCATCAGGGCTGCGGAAGTCTTCGACGAACAGGCCTTCCTCGGTCAGTTTGAGCGGTCCCGGTAGTGGTGCGCGCAGCAGACCGGCAAGAGCTGCTTGCGTCATTGTCGAACCGGCGTCGTCGATACCAAGGAAGGCGCAGCGGATGCCGGGGATCTCCTGTGGGGCAACCAGGGCCAGCGCCTTGAGTGCCGCCACGGTGAAGACTGCACCGGCCTGGCTGCTTGCCTCTCCGGTCATGCGGCTTTGCGGCGCCAGGAGGTAGAGATGGGTCGACGCGAAACCGGAAAAATCGATCATCGCCAAGGTCTTGCCCAGCTCGGCCAGGAGGTGCAGCGAATCGTCTGCCAGCAGGAACGCCTCGGCCGGAAAGGCCAGCGCCACGACCAGCGGCCGGTCCGGCTGCGCATCGGCAGTGAGCATGCTCAAGGCGGAACGCAGCGCGGTCGGGCACCGCAGGTCCAGACTCCTCGTCTCGACTTGGCGCCCGGCCAGGCCATCGGCCAGCGTGGACAGGGATGAATCGGCCAGCAGCACGGCACGGACAGCCGATGCTGTGGCGGCAGCCGGAACCCGAACCGGCCGCCAGAACGGCAATAACAGCCCTGCCTCGTTCTTCGACCGGTTGCGCTCTTCCGGCGCTGCGAGAAGATTGGCGATCTGCACCCACGTCTTGTCGGAAATATGGCTGGCGCCATGCGCCTCCCGCTCGAACGGGTATGCCGGCACGTCCATCAGCGGCGGCCCGACATACTCTTCGAGCGCGCTGGCAGGCAGGTCGCGCTGCTTGCCACCCAGCCAGCCGGCAACGGCTTCCAGCTTGTCCGGCGAGCTCGATTCCAATGCCGGGCGCAAAAACGCCAACGCATTGCCCTCTTCGTCCTGTGCCAGATAGCGTTTGATTTCCTGCAGCAAGGCCGATCGCGAATCGGCCGCCAACAGCAGGCGGCAGGGAAGGCTACGCCGTCTGGCCAGCGTATGCGCCAAGGCTTGCAGGTCCAGCACGTCTTGCGTCACCAGCCACTGCGCCATCGTTTCTAACAGTCGGGTTAGCGCCGCCGGGTTGCGGGCGGAGAACGGGAACAGCCGCAGTGCCGGAGCGGCGCTGGTTGCTGCCGGCGCCTGTTCGTTGGCCGGCAGGTATTGCTGCAACACGACATGGGCATTGGTGCCACCGATGCCGAAGCTGCTGACGCCGCCTTGGCGTGGCTTGCCGGCGCGGCCAGTCCAGGGCTGGGCGCAAGTGTTGATGTAAAACGGCGATCGTTCGAATTCCAGCTGTGGATTGGGTCGCTGGAAATGAAGGGTCGGTGGAATCACGCCGTACCGCAGTGCCATCACCATCTTGATGAAGCCGGCCACCCCGGCAGCGGCATCCAGGTGGCCAATATTGCCCTTGACCGCGCCGAGCGCGCAGCGGTTAGGCCTTACGGCATCGGCAACGCCGTTGGCATTGAAGACTTCGTGCAGCGCCATGAACTCGATGCTGTCGCCTAGCGCAGTAGCGGTGCCGTGACATTCGATGACATCGAGGTCGGCCGCCTCGACTTCCGCCAGTCCCAGTGCGCTGCGAATCACATCGGCCTGGCCTTTCACGCTGGGTGCGGTGTAGCCGACCTTGCGGGCGCCGTCGTTGTTGATGGCCGAGCTCTTGAGAATGGCCCAGATCGAGTCGCCATCGGCAATCGCATCGCCGGCACGCCGCAACACCACGGCGCCCAGGCCGCTGCCGAACACGCTTCCGCTGGCTTCGGCGTCGAACGCACGGGTCTTGCCGTCGCGTGAGAACAGCATGCCGTCCTGGTAGGTATGACCGTTCTGCTGAGGCAGCAGCAGGCTGACTCCACCGGCAACGGCGAATTCGCATTCACCGTTCAAGAGGCTTTGCACCGCTTGGTGAATGCTCACGAGACTGGTCGAGCATGCTGTCTGCATCGTGAAGCTCGGCCCCTGTAATCCCAGCTTCCACGAGATCAGCGTGCTCATTGCATCCTTGTTCGACAGCTGGGATGCCAGAAAGCCACCCACATTGTCGACCTGCTCGGACAGCATGGCCTGCATTGTCCACTGCACCGTGCTGCGTGCTCCCAGGAAGAGCCCGATGTTGCGCCCCCGTCGGTCGGGATCCACTCCCGCGTTCTCGAGCGCATGCCATACGCACTCCAGCATCAGGCGGGTCTGTGGGTCCATCACCGCGGCTTCGGCCTGGCTGTAACCGAAGAACTCGGCGTCGAAATACTCGGCTCCCTGCAACACGCCGTTAACCGGTACGAAATTCTTGTTGCGGATCTTGTCGGGATCGTGGCCGGCCGCCAATAGTTCCTCTTCCGAAAAACGCGACACACTGTCCACGCCCGTCAGCAAATTGCGCCAGAATGCCTGACAGTTTTCGGCGCCAGGAAAGCGGCCAGCGAGGCCGATCACGGCGATGTCGAGATCTTCTCTGATTACTGCGCTCATAGTTGTGTTTCCCCTTGTTCAAGCAATTGGGTGGCGGCTCCTTGTCCCCACCCTGGTTCTATTTCTTAACCCGTTGTCGGGCGAATCAGCACATCGGGTTCGAGCAGGCGCAGGAAACCGACATGGCTGCCCGGTAACTGGCGCACGATGCCCTGCTCCCACAGTTCGTGCGGCAGGGCGGCGACGTCCTGCGCATCAGCGGACAGCAGAAGCGCCAACTCGGGTTCCAGCGATGCCAATGTCCGCGTCCTGGCCAGAAAACTGCGGCCGGACAGGAAGGCGTGCTGCAGCCGGTAATGGCGCCACTCACCGTACAGCGCCGGGAAACGCTCGCGC
The DNA here is from genome assembly GCF_030846505.1 of Massilia pseudoviolaceinigra. Classification (NCBI taxonomy): domain Bacteria; kingdom Pseudomonadati; phylum Pseudomonadota; class Betaproteobacteria; order Burkholderiales; family Oxalobacteraceae; genus Massilia; species Massilia pseudoviolaceinigra. The sequence goes on from NZ_JAVCWL010000046.1 coordinate 15,041, forward strand.
AGGTCGGCTTCATCGGCAACCTCCATCGCGGCAGCCAAACCGGCCTCTCGATTGAAATCGCGGAAGAAATCCATGAATTCGCGAAACAGCCCTGCTCCATCGAATACGCGGGTCTGCAAATTTGGATCGAGAAAAATGAGCCGGTCCACTCCTTTGGACAGCGAAGGATGCCGCTCCAGCAAGGCCGCCAGCATCTCTGCGCCAAGCGAATAGCCGCCAAGCCATAGAGGACGGTCGTCATCGGCAGTGAGCATGCGCTGCAAGGCCTCCAGCAGCGCCGCTTCCAGCTCCGGCACTGACAGCCCGGCCGCAGCTTCCGGCGCCACTGTCAGCGCCGATGTCGTTACCCTGCCCGACCAGCGCTCGGCCAGGGCTTGCAGCTCCTGCAAGCTCCCCATCGCCGGCGGTAGCAAGACCAGCTTCGGCGTGGCGGGCTGGTCAACACTCAGGAAGCGCTCCTCGAGCACTGGGCCAGGAGGGGTTCCGGACATGCCAAGGCGCGCCTCGATCAGAGTCCACTGTCCGCCGACGGTGGAGTTGCGGAACACATCGACCGGACTGAACGCAACGTCGAAGCGGATTTCAATGTGTCTGGCCAGCCGGACAGCGCTCAACGAGGAGCCGGAGACCAGGAAAAAGTCGGAATCTTCCGTCAGTGGTCCTTGATAATCCAGGCACTGCCGCCAACAGGCAATCAAGGTCCGCAGGTCCTCACCCAGCGATTCTTCCTCTACGGCCGGGCCGGCGCGTTCGCGCCAAGCGTGAAACAGCGCCACGACCCCTGGCCGGTCCAGCTTTCCGGTATCGGTACGCGGCAGCCGTTCCACCGGGAAGACCGCCGACGGCAGGTGTGAGCGGGTGTAATAGCGGGCCAGGTGCTGTTGCAACCCGGCCAGATTGCCTGCCTCGCCTTCTAGCGCCAATACAAGACAAGCTTCCGCCGTTCCGGCCCAGGCCACGGCAGCAGCGGCCGCCATCACGCCCGGATACTGCCCGGCCTTGCCTTCCAGCTCTCCCAGGCCGATAAAGTTGCCGCGTACCTTGCAGCTGTCGTCCATTCGGCCTTTGAGGTAGAACAGGCCGTCCCTGCCGGCCATTGCCATGTCGCCGGTGCGGAAAAATGGCCCGTTCTCGTCCTGACCAAACCTGGCAGCCGTCTGTCCGGGGTCATCCAGATAGTTGTGTTGGGCAAAGTCGCCGTAGATCAGCAGCTCGCCCCATTGCCCGGGACGGAGCCGGCGGCCTTCGGGGCTGACCACGGAGAAGGCCACATGCGCGAACGGCGAGCCGATCGGCAGGACCGTTCCGGCTGCGGCCTGGCTGCAGTCGACCATCGATGCCGCAATGCAGGTTTCGGTCGGGCCGTAGCTGTTCCAGATCTGCATGTGCTGGCGCAGTTGGCCGATGTCGCCGGGGGCCAGGAAGTCGCCGCCGCTGATGCAGACCTTGGGCAGGGGCTCCAGGTTCGGCATGCGGTTCCACGCTGCCAGCAGCGCCGGCGCCGCCGAGATGACGGCGGGACGGCGGCTCGTCAAGAACGCCCGGGCCTTGCGCTCGTCCAGCAGACTATAGCGATCGACCACCAGGCTGGTACCCTTTAGGGCCCAGGCCAGCAGGACTTCTTCAAGATAACCATCGAAGCTGGGCGAGAACTGCTGGGTGACCCGCAGCCCGGTTTGCAACTGCAGCCGCTCGGTCAGCGAGTTCACGTACTCGGCCACTGTTTTTGCGGCAACGCAAATGCCCTTGGGCTTGCCGGTAGTGCCTGAACTGTACAAGATCCAGGCGATCGGGTTGTCGTCGGAACGCTTGACGCTGGCGAAAGCCTGCCAGTCCAGTGGGTCGGGCGTGATGGTCTCGCGGCACGTATCGATCACGAGATCCGGTCCGGCATGGCGCAGCACTTCATCCACCCGGGCTTCGGGAGTGCCGCTTTCCAGGGCCAGATAGGTGGTCCTAGTCAAGAAGCAAGCCGCCAGGAAGGCCTGCATTTGCCGTCCCGTTGGCCCCATGATCAGGGCGCGACGGATGGCGTGGGTGTTCAGGCGTCGGGCATATGCCGCCGTCAGGGCGGCAAATTCATGCCAAGTCACTTCACCTGCGTCGTCGATCACGGCCGGCTGGTTGCCGAGGGTGAGGAAGTTCTGGCGCAAGATGGCGTCGATCTGGCTATAGGATGCCTGCCGCTGCGCTGGTTGCCATGCTTGACCCGCGCCCAGCCAGGTGTCGACACGCCAGTTTGCCGGAGGCTGGGCCAGCACATGCTGCAGCAGAGCGCGGTAACTGGCGGCGATCGCGTCGATCTGCGCCGCGGAGAAGGCGGCGCACTGGTATTCCAGAGCCAACCCACAAGCGTGCTTGCCCTGGCTGACCGCCAGGCTCAGCGGTCCCTGGGCCTCGACTCCACCCATAGGCTGGCCGGCTGTTTCTACATTGCGTGACTCCAGATAGGAGTAGGCGATATTGAGCAATGGATTGTTGCCGAAGCGCCGCGGATCGCGCTCCAGCAGGAGAAACACTTCCTCGACCGGGAAGAACAGCTTGTCCATCACCGCCCATTGGTCATCGGCCAGTTGTCGGACATACTCGTCGAAGGTTTGTCCATTCTGGCCCAGGCGGAAGGCGCAGGGCACAAGAGAAACAAACATGCCAATCGTATCGAGCCCCTGCCGGGCGCCGTAGGCGTTGGCGACCGAGACGGAGAATGCATCGCTGCTCCCTTCGCGCGCCACGACCAGGCCCCACAGCGCCAGGAAGAAGACCGCCGGAGACAGGTTCAGCATGGCACACAGCCGTGTAGCGCCGGCAAGTTCGTCGGACGTGAGCTGCCAATCGATACTGGCCATGGTGCCACCGGCTTCCACGGCGCCATGTCCGAAAGGATCGAACTCCAATCCTTCCAGATACGCCATCCAGAACGCCTGGGCCGAGGTCCACAGCGGCAGCCGGCGGGCTTCGGCCAAGGCAGCGGCATAGTGGCGGTAGCCGCGCTCGACGGGCGGCAAAGGCTCCTGGCGTAACAGCCGTTCGAACTCATCCCGCAGGGTAACCGTTGCCGGTTCGTCGACCAGGATGTGGTGGATCTGCAGTCGCAGGCAGCGGTCGGCCGGATCGCCCTCAAAATAGGCCCTGAGCAATGGGCCTTGCTCCAGCATGAAGGCGCGTGTCCGCAGCCGCTGCCAGTCATCACGGGCCAGCAGCACCTGCCCGACCGGCACGGATGGCAGCACTTCTGCATACGGGTCGCCGTCGTGATCAACCCGATAACGGGTGCGTAAAATGTCGTGGCGTGACAGCAGCGCTTCCAATGCCCGCGTCACCGATTCGTCCGTCACCCCGGGCGGCAACGGAATGTCCATCTCCAGCAGATACGCCAGCGATTCCGGGTATAGCCGGTACTGCGCATACAAGCGCGCCTCCTGCGCCGACAACGGGCCTCGGGCTGGCGAGCTTGCAGGCAGGGTTGTCAACAGGCTCTGAAAGCTGAGAATGTGGGCGCTGGCTGGATCAGCCAGTCTGGAATCGACCAGTTGCGCCAGGCCCGCGATGCTGTCATGGCGGAAAAATTCCAGTAAAGACACTTCCGCCCCCAATGCCTGCCGCAGGTCGGCCAGCATGCGCGCCGCGCGCAACGAGTGCCCGCCTAGCGCAAAGAAGCTTCTGTCCACCGATACGGTTGCAGCATCGAGTTCCAGGTGACGTGCCCAGCAAGCCGCCAGCCAATGTTGGGTGGCGCCTTGCGGCGGCACGACCTCACTGGCGACTGTGTCATCGAGCAGGGTCTTGAACTGGCGGCGATCGAGCTTGCCGTTGCGCGTCAGCGGCAGTGCAGCCACCAGCGCGATCCGGCCGGGCACCATATAGGTTGGCATCCGGCTGACCAAGGCATCCCGCACGGCCTGTTCGGTCAGGCTGGCGTCATCGGCGGCGACGAGCGCGCCGAGAATGGCATGGCCGCGCTGGTCGGTCAGACCGATCACCGCGGCCTGGGCGATGCCGGGCAGCTCCCGCAGGCACTTCTCGATAGTGTCGAGCTCGACTCGAAAGCCGTTCACTTTCAGCTGCCGGTCGCGTCGCCCCTGGATTTCCAGCTCGCTGTCGACATTCCAGGAGCAGATATCGCCGCTGCGATAAAAGCGGCCTTGCAAACTGCCGTTGTCGAGTTCGATGAACGCCTTCGCAGTAAGGTCTGGTCGGTTGAAATAACCCAGACCCACCCCTACTCCGCCGATCAGCAGTTCTCCAGCCACACCGATGGGGCAAAGCTCGACCGTGCCAGAAAATACCACTGCGCACTGATAGCCGCCGAAGGGCTTGCCGATGCTAATGCGCTGCCCGTTGTGGTAAATCGGCGCCCACGTGGTGAGCACGCCGGTCTCGCTGGGGCCATACACATGGAACAGTTCATAGTTGTGCTTCTGAAAGCTGCGTAAACTTTCGCCACCGAAAAACAGCTGCTTCAAGCTGGGAATGTCGCCTTGCGCCATGATGTCCTCGGCCAGCACCGTGGTGACAAACAACTGGTCGATCTGGTGTTCGCTCAAGAAATGGACACACTTGCGCGCATCGATGCGGGCTTCTTCCGGCACCAGGACCAGTGTAATGTCGAGCATCATAGCCTCGACACACTCCAGCACAAAGTAATCGAAAGCATGGTTCGCCATCGAGGCGACGCGTGATCTGGCGGAACCGTACAGTGCACGCTTTTCCTGTGCCAGGTTGAGCAGGGCACGATGACTGGCGATGCAACCCTTGGGCTTGCCTTCACTGCCCGATGTCATTACCACGCACAAGGTGTCATCGGGCTTGGACGCTTCGCCGCTTTCCAGCCAGGCTGCCGGCGCCGTCGGTACCTCGCTTGGCAGGCATGTGTCATACCTCGGCAACACGATTACCTGGCAATCGCGGGCCTGAAAGAAGCCAGCCATGTCACGGCAGTCCGCTTCCAGCAAGACCACCCTGGTCTGGTGCAAGGCCATCACACTGTCGAGTTGGGATTCGGGCTGGTTGTGCGGTTGCAGGCAGAATGGTTTGCCTATGCGCATGCAAGCAAGGGCCGCTAGCGTGGTTTCCACGCCCTTGAGGCCCACGATCAGCACGCAATGGCCCATGTCGGCCCATTGTGGCCAGGCAGAATCGTTGAGCAGGCGGTTAGTGTAGTGTGCGAGGTCGGCAAAGGTGACAGCGTGGTCACCACACTCCAGGAACGGCCTTGCGGGTCTGTCGCGCAACGACGCGGCAATGGCTTGCGCCACATTCTGGAACGGCAGAGGCCCGGCCGGCACTGGAGCGGACAAGGCTGCGATCCGCTGCTGCTCGAGCTCGGGTAACCACGGCATCGAACGCAGGGCAGCGCCGGGCTCGAACACCATGCTTTGCAGCAATAGCATGAACCGCTCGGCCAGCAGAGCAGCCAGTCCGTCATCGACCGGCTTGCCGGGAAAGTGCAGCCGCAGGCTGGTGCCTTCCGGCCCGGCCTCAATACCAATACCCAACAGATAGTCCGTCGGCGCGACTGTATCGAACGGGTCACCGGTTTCGGAGTAGGCGACCAGCACCTTGGATAACGGCGACAGTTCTCCCTGCGCCGCCTCGGGCGGCAGGTCGGCCGTCAGCTCGGCCACCTGCTTCCAGCCTGCCAGCTCGGCGCCGAACAAGCGCTTGACCGGCTGGGCCAAGTCGGTCTCGGCAAAGCGCCAAAGAGCGGGCAGCAAATGCTGCCCCGCTGGCGTGCCTTCGTTCCCTGGCACATTCAGCGCCCAGGCCAGCACGCCCTCCGTCTCCCGGCAGTGCAAATAGGCCAAATACTTAAGGCAAGCCGAGAACAGTGCCTGCCGGTGCATGGCCGATGCCGCCGCCAACGTAAAGATCCGCGTGTTGAGCGCTGGCGGCAGCGCGAACACCAGGCTTGCCGGCTGTTCCAGTCCAGCCGGCTGGCGGCTGACGGTGAAGAAGGGGCAGCCGCGATACTCGGCTGCCGACTGCTGGCGAACGTAGTCTTTCAGCGCCTGTTTTCTTGCATTCAGAGCAATAGGGTCATTCATGAACATTTCTGCGTTTTCCTGCCTAGGATTGTGGGAGCTCTGCCGTCAATGCGCCTTCGAGTAGCGACCTGAACAGCGCCTCCCAATCGGCCGTGCTGTCCACGGCGCGATAGGCAAGCGCTTCGAGCCGTACATCGAAGCCGGTTGCATGCTCGGCGATCTCGCAAGTGAGGTTCCAGTGCGCTTGGCCGCCGGCGATAAGCGGGGTCTCGAGTTGCAGGCACGGCTGGCCGGCGATACGGCCGGTAAAGCCCTCGCGCTTGAAATAGCCGAAGAACGCCGGCGCGAACAGCGCCTGCCTCGTCAATTCCGGCCAGCGGGTGGCCAGCATGTCGGCCTCGAAAAGGTAATGCCGGCACGCGGCACGCACTGCCGCGCTGACTTCGCACAGACTGGCGCCACTCAGCATTGCGGCGGGCAACCCAACCCGTACGGGCAGGACGGTCATCAGCGGCGCGATCACCGCCTGCTGTGCCAGCTGATCGCGGCCATGGAAGACCATCGAGACGAGCTGATCGGGTTGCCGTTCCAGCTGGGCTTTGAGACCGAGAAATACCGCCATAAAGAACTCGGGCAGGCTGATTCTGAGCTGCGCAGCCAGTGCCTCGATCTGCGACTTTTGCGCGGCGCCGACGGCAAATTGCCAACTGCGGGTTTGAACCGCAGCGGTGTCCGGTTGCGGCGCCGGGAGCCAGCCCCGCAACCGGTGATGCCAGTACTCGGCGTGATCATTGCGCAGGGCAGCAAACTCGGCGCCGTGGAATGCTTCGGAATAGACAGCGAGGCTGGTGTTTGGCGGGGCGTCGTCGCTGCCGGCTGCCAGTTCGTCCATGAGGCGCGCCAAACCCACCCCATCAATAACAGCGTGGGAGAAATCCAGCAGCAGCACGGGTTTCGGCCCGTCCGTCACCCAGCGGCCACGCACGTTCATGCCGTCTTCAAGCGAAAACGGCCGCATAAAGTCGCGCAGATCGTCTTCGAGCGAACCCAGTGTCTGCCGCTTCTCCAGCCGGAACATGAAACGGGGCGACGGCTGCAGGTACAGGTCGTCGTTTTCGAGCACGAAGCGTGCGCTCAGAGCCTCATGGCGAGCACATAGCGTCTGCAGCAGGTTGCGCAGGACCTTCAGGTCTGGTTCGGCATCGAAGGCCAGCGCGATGAAGCTGTTGTTGCTCAGGTCGGATGGGTTGAGCCGAACTGCCTTATAGATAGCCTTCTGTGCCGGTAGCGCACGAATCCGGCCGCCAGCCGGCAGGGCTGCGGCCGAATCGGCGGACGCCAAGCCCTGTGCGAGCTCAGCATCGATGAGCGCCGCCTGCGATGCGAGGTCGAGATGAGCAACGATCGCGCTCAGCGGCAAGCTGAGACCGAATTCCTCTCGGATGCGCGCCATCAGCGTCACCGCCAGCAGGGAATGGCCGCCGGCTTCGTAGAAGTGGGTCTGGGGGCCAAGTGCGGCCTGATTGAGCAGGACCGACCAAATACGGGCCAGACGGGTTTGCGTGCCATCGGCCAGCAGCTGGCCGGCGGGGATAGGCATGCTGACATCGGCCGGCGACGGCAGAGCCTTGCGATCGAGCTTGCCGTTGGCGGTCAGTGGGAGGGCATCGAGCCATACCAAGCTCGCCGACGCCATGAAATCCGGCAGCCGTCCCCGCAGGTGCGCACGCAGGGACTGAGCGCACGCTTCGTCGCTAACGGTGGCGGTCCCGACGAGATAGGCCACCAGCCGGGCATCTTCAGGGACGTCCTGGCGCACCATCACCACACACTCCTTCACGGCCGGGTGGGACGACAGCGCCGCCTCGATCTCGCCCAGCTCGATCCGGAAGCCGCGCAGCTTCACCTGGAAGTCATTACGGCCTACATACTCAATTTCGCCAGCGGGAAGATAGCGGGCAATATCTCCGGTGCGGTACATCCTGCTGCCTTGCGCGTGAAAAGAATCCTCGATAAATTTCTCCGCTGTCAGGCCGGGCTGGCCTAAATAGCCGCGCGCCACGCCGACGCCGGCGATATGCAGCTCGCCCGCGACGCCAACCGGGCAGGGTTGGCCGTAGGTATCGAGTATGTGGATACGAATATTGTCGATCGGCCGCCCGATCGGAATAACTCCGCGAGCGGTTTCTTCGCGACAATCCCAGGCGGTGACGTCGATCGCCGCCTCTGTCGGCCCGTACAGATTGTGCAATTCGAGCGTGGGAAAGCGCTCGCGGAAGCGGCGTACGCTGGCAGCCGGCAACGCCTCGCCACTGCAGAACACCCGGCGCAAACAGTCAACGGCTTGCGGCGCGGCGTGGTCGAGAAAGGCGGACAGCATCGACGGCACGAAGTGCATCGTCGTGATGCCGCACGTCTGGATCAGCCCGCTCAGGTAGAGCGGGTCCTTATGGCCTTCAGGCTTGGCCACCACGAGTCGGGCGCCATACATCAGCGGCCAGAAGAACTCCCAGACCGACACATCAAAGCTGAACGGCGTCTTCTGCAGCACGGCGTCGTCTGCCGTCAGCCGATAGGCTTTCTGCATCCACACCAAGCGGTTGACAACGCCGCGATGCTCGTTCATTACCCCTTTCGGGCGGCCGGTCGAGCCTGAGGTATAGATCACATAGGCAAGGCTGGAAGCGGTCACGCCGGTTTCCGACACTGGCAGATCGTCCTCGTCGACATCCGGCCAGTGCGACCGGCTGGCTTCAAGATCGACCACGGTGGCGCCGGTTTCGGCAGCATAGCCGGCCAGCAGAGCGGCAACAGTCGCTGGGATCGCCGCATGCGACAAGACGGCGGCCGGCGCCGAGTCTTGCAGCATGTAGCACAGCCGCTCGTCGGGATAATGCGGGTCCAGCGGCACATAGGCGCCTCCGGCCTTCAATACCGCCAGCAGGGCCACGACCTTCTCCAGGCTGCGTTCGGCGCAGACGCCGACGACGGCATCCGGCTTGACGCCGAAGCTGGTCACCAGATGGCGAGCCAGCCGGTTGGCCTGGCGGTTGAGTTCGGCGTAAGTCAAGCAATTGCCGCCGAATTCGACGGCGACAGCATTCGGCGTACGCCTTACCTGGGCTTCAATCAGTTCATGGAGACAAGCCTGGTCGGGAAAGGCGGCATCGGTCCGGTTCCACTGGTGCAGGATGCGCTCCCTTTCAGCCATCGGCATCGCCATGAGACGACCGGCGCGGCTGTTCGGCGCGGTGTCGAGGGCGCGTACGATGGCCTCCAGCGCCGTCTCGAAATAATCGCAAATCCGTTCGGGATCCTGGCCCTGCTCGACCTGCGCATTGAAAGCGAAGCCGTCGCCGAGGTCGTCGACATTGACGGCAACCGGATAAGTGGTACGTTCGATGATGCCGGAGTAGCCGATTCCAGCCACGGCCGACGGCTTGTCGGCCTTGAACGGCTCGGCCGAAGGCATGGGGTTGATGTGACTGTGGCGGTAGTTGAGCAGCGTCGTGAACAGCGGCGTCGTGCCAGGCAGGTGCGCCGATTTCTGCGCCAAGGCCAGCGGTGCCTGCTCGTGCTTGAGCAGCTGCATCAGGGCGTCTTGGGTATGCCACAAGCATTCGAGCACCGATTGCTGCTCCATGCGCAGGCGGATCGGCAAGGTATTGATGAACAGACCGAACGCTTCCTGGGCGGCTTCGTCCAGTTGCATGCGGCCCCCCAGCACGGTACCGAACACCACGTCGTCGCGCCCGCCGAGGCAAGCGACGACCTTGGCCCAAGCCAGATGGAAAATGGCGGCGACGCTGACACCATGTCCTCGCGCCTGCTGTCGTATCCGGCTGCCGAGATCCACCGCCAGCGAACGCCATGCATCGACCACGACGGTGTTCCCGGTCAGCGGCCGTGCCATGCCCAGCGGGGCCGGGACCGGCTCATAATCGACCAGCATGGCATCGAAGAATGCCTTGTGCCCCGCCAAGTCCTGGCCGCGTTCGAGGCTGGCCAGAATCTGCAATGGCGACACGGGCAAGAGCGGCGCCGGTTCGCGCCCAAGCAGCCTGTCCTCGATCTCGCGCTGCATGCGCTCGAGGGAAACGTGATCCACAGTCAGATGATGCAACTGGTGTAGCAATACCCATTGGCCGGTCGCACTGTCCTGGCAATACGTGCAACGCTGCAGAGGCACCACTGCAAGGTCGAAGCCTTGCCGATCGGGACGGCAGCGCCGCTTGAGCTCGGCCAGCGACTCATGGCCGGTCAATGCTTCGACCGCCAGTTCGGCTTCGCGCCAGAGCACCTGCAGCGGTTGTGTCAGCCCCTGGTGCAGAATACCGACACGCAACGCGTCGTGACGGGCAATCGTGGCCCGCAGCGCATCGAGATAGGCATGCAGCAAATCTTCCCGCTCGAAGCGGATGACTTGCCATAGCACATGGGGATCGCCTTCTGGATGGGCAAGCATATGGTAGAGCATGCCCTGTTGAATCGCCCCCCCCAGCGGTCCGACCTCCTTGATATTGGCTAGCCCTCCCGGTACTGCCGCCGCCAAGACCGCACGCTGCGCCGAGTCGAGTGCCGCCAAGGATGTCTCGGGATCGCCGCTTTGCATGGAGGGTGCCCCGGCCACCTGCGGCAGCCGTTCAAGCTGAGGCAATTGCAAGGCCAGTTGGGACAAGATCGGATATTGATACAAGGTATGCACATCGACCTCGATCCCGCGCCGCCGCAAGGCCAGCATGACATTGACGATCTGCAGCGAATGTCCGCCCAAATTGAAGAAGTGAGCGTTTCGGCCGATGCCGGTCATGCCGAGCTGCGCGGCCCAAACGTCGACCAGCATCTGTTCCTGCGGCGTTTGTGGCAGTGCAAAGTCCTGTCCCTGCCAGACTTGGCAGTCAACCGCGGGGAACGCCAGGCGATCGATCTTGCCGTTGGCCGTTAAGGGGAAGTGATCGACGAGAACGACGGCGGCCGGCCACATGTAATCAGGAGCCTTTTCCTGCATGTAGCGCCGGATGCTGTCCAGCACGCTACCTTCCGTCTGGCGATGCAACACCTGCTCGAACGCGATGACAAAGGCAACCAGGCGCTTGTTCTCGGCGCCCTCGCCCTGTGCCACCACGACCGCATCGCGTACAGCCGGGTGTTGCTTCAGCAGAGCTTCGACCTCTCCCGGCTCCACCCGGTATCCCCTGATCTTGACTTGAAAGTCGATCCGCCCGATGTACTCCAACGCACTACCTGGCCCCAGACGCACGCGGTCGCCGGTGCGATACACGCGGCCATCGGGGACCAGTGGGTGCGCGATGAACTTTTGCACGGTGAGTTCCGGACGGTTCCAGTAACCTCGCGCTACACCGGCGCCAGCGATGCACAGCTCGCCCTCGCTACCCTCGGCCACCGGGCGAAGCTGCTCGTCGAGCACGAGCAGCTTCGTCTCGGCTATCGGATCGCCAAGGAATACAGGCTGATCCGCGCGCACTTGCGCAACCGTCGACCAGATGGTCGTCTCGGTAGGGCCGTACATGTTCCAGGCCTGGGTGTCGGTCTCGACGAAGTGTTGCTTCAACGATGTCGGCATGGCCTCGCCGCCGCACAATGCACGCAAACGTTCGGCATTGCGCCAGCCAACCAGGAACAGCATGGTCCATAATGCCGGCGTCGCCTGCATTACCGTCGGCCTCACTTGTTCGATACAGCGCATCAGCTGTTCGGCATCACGTACGGTCGCTCGGGCGACCAGATGGCAGCGTGCGCCCTGCGCTAACGGCAGCCACAACTCCAGGCCAGCGATGTCGAAGCTGATCGTAGTCACCGCCAGCAGCACGTCATTCGAATCGAAGCCGGGCCGGCGCGCCATGGAATGGAGGAAGTTCGCCAGGGCTCGATGCGGAACCATCACGCCCTTGGGCCGTCCCGTGCTGCCAGAGGTGTAGATCACGTAAGCGAGGTCTTCCCCGCCGATCGCCACCGGTTCCACTGGTTCGTGCAACGCCCCTATCGGGCCGTCGATCAGCATCACCGAGGCGGCCTGTTCCGGGTCACTCGGCATACCCAGAAGCGACTGCGCCTGTTTGCGCAACGCTGTCTGCGTTAGAAGAACGCGCGCGCCACTGTCCTGCACCACGTATGCGAGCCTGTCCGCAGGATGCGAGGGATCCAGCGGCACATAGGCCGCGCCCGCCTTCAGCACGCCGAGCAAGCCCACCACCATATCGAGCGAGCGCTCGGCCAGCATGACCACGAGGTCATTTTTCTTCACACCCAGCGTACGCAGCTGCGATGCCAGCCGGGTGCTGCGCGCATTCAGCTCGCCGTAGGTAAGCACTTGATCGCCGAAAGAAACGGCGACCCGGCCAGGGGCCTTTTCGGCCTGGAGCTCGATCTGCTCATGCACCCAGCGCCCCGCCACCGGCACCGCGTCCCGCGTCGTCCGGTCAGGGCACGTATGGGCCAAACGGTTCTCCAGCAAAGAGTCAATACGCATGGCTTTCCACTTTTCCTATTTTTGATTCAATCAGTTGTCCGTTTTTCATGGTGATCAGGGCATCGGCCTCGGCGAAATACTCGTCGTCATGGGTCACCACGAAAATGATGCGGCCCTGGGCTCGCAGCAGGGGAAGCCATTCGCGATAGAAGACTGCCTTGGCGCGCGGGTCCTGATCAGCAGCCCACTCGTCGAGTACCACCAGCGGGCTTGGATCAGCCAGCAGCATGGCGAGAGACAGGCGCTTGCGCTGGCCGGTAGACAGCCTGATGTTGTCGAAGGTGCCGTCGGCATTGAGCGCGGTCTTGTCGGCCAGTCCCAGTGCGGCGATGTTGTGATTGATCGCCGCCCGCAACTGCAGCAAGGCCGGGTCGTACACCCGCCGGAATAGCCAGTTGTCACTGAAGATGGTCCTGGTCAGTTCCTGCAGCTGGCACGACGACACCACGGCGCCATCGATCTTCAGCGTTCCCTGTTCAGGGGCATACAGGCCAGCAAGGATCATGGCCAGTGTGCTCTTGCCTGAACCGTTGCCGCCGGTCAGAAAGTACGCCTTGCCGCATTCCGCTTTCAGGGAAACCGGGCCGATGCCAAAGCACTCCCCCTCGTTACCCGCGCTCGGGTAGCGAAAACGCACAGCCGACAGTTCCAGCGTCCTTATCTTGGCTGGCATCCGCCCCAGCGGGGAGCTCGCTGCGGGATGGATCGACTGGCTGAACTCGGCCATGCTGCGGCGCAAGCTTTGCAGCCGGACAAGTTCCGGCACTGCCGCCATCACCGCATTCAGCGGACCGATCAGGTAGAGCAGGATGATCAGGTACTCCTTGGCGATGACGCTGTCAAAGCCCGCGATCATGAAGGGGAACAGCAGAGCCACGGCGACCAACAGCGTGGTTAGCAGCGACTCGCCGACAAAGAAAGCGCCAAGGAAGCCGCGGTCATACCGGATCCGGAACTGCTTGAAGCGCTCGGACACCGCTAGCGCATGCTGGTAGAAGGCACGTCTTACCACTTCGCGCCGCAGCCCTTTGTAGCCCTTCTGCAGGTCTTCGACGGTATCCATGAACTCGCTACGGCTCTGCAGCGCCTGGGGCATGATGCGGTCGGCCCGTTCGGAAACGTAGTAATAAAGGGCGATCATGGGCAGCGTGCAGGCCAGCAGCAGCGCCGTTGCCGCCATCGACTTGAACGCCATCAGATAGGCGAACAGGAAGATGATGGTCAACAGGTTGGTGAAGAACGGCACAAAGGCCAGCACGCTCTTGGCCAGTTCCTGCGAGTCCTCGCCAATCACGGCCTGGATCTTGCCTGGCGAGAGCCGCTCCAAGCTACGGTAATCGGCTGCCAGCAGACGGCGGATAATCTCCATCCGCCAACCTTGGACGAAGGCATGGCCAAAATGCATGATCTGTTGCTCGGCAGCCTTGCGCGAAACGATATAGAAGTAGATGCAGCACAGCAGCAGCCCGGCGTTAGGCAGGAGGCCGGCAGGGCGGCCGTCGATGGCCTGAAGGATGCACAGGATCAGCGCGGAATTGAGAAGCCCGGACAGCACCGTCAACCCGACGACCTTAGCGACCATGAGAGACGAAAAAGTTTTTCTGCCGAAACTGTCGCTGTGGCGCGCTGCCAAGAAGAAAAACAAACTGATGGCATTGGCGAGGAAAAACAACCCGGCGGCCGCCATTGGCAGGCTCGGAGGTCCCCATACCAGCAGGTTGGGCCAATTGAGCCCGAATGCGAGCGTCGGCGCAGTTACCAGCATCAGGATCAGCGCTAGATTGCGGATTAGCAACCGGCCGGTAAAGGCAAGCCAGCTTTCTTTCTCGGCCGATTGCACCAGGCCTTCCTGGATGATCGTCGCTTCCAACCGGCTGGCGAGTTCGCCACCCTCTTTGCTGCCGGTCGGCGCCGACCACCTGCCGCGCAGTAGCCATAGCGGCAACAGCAGCAAGCCGCCCAGCCAGTACAGCGCGGCCAGCCCACTGGCAACGAGATCCCCGCTGTCAGCCACCTGCCGGTGTGGCAGTGGCCGGGGGGTGGTATTGCGCAGATGCTCGAATACAGCCCGGCCAAGATCGGCGACCTGCGGGCTGTTGCTATTACCGAGCAGCGAAACGCCTACCCCGCTCTGGGGATCGAACGCCACATAGGCGGAACCGTTCGGATTCTGGCCTGGATGACTCCAGCTTGTGGTCTTGCCTGTTTCCACGTCCCAGCCATAGGCATATCCGACAGCACTGCGCCGTTTGGCCACCTCCCGCGCGGCATACAGCGCCGCCAGGCGCTCATCGCTTCCGGCCGCCGGCGTCGGCCGGAGCAGGAACTGCAACCATCGGGCCATGTCTTCCGGCGTGCTGATCACATACCCGGCCGGTGTGTTTTGACGGTAGCGCGGAGCCGCATAGGACCGGGCGCTGGCAAAACCGATCTTGTAGCCAGGGACGCGTTCCAGCGCTTCGGGTGCCGGATCGCCGTCGACAAAGGTGTGCCGCATGCCCAGCGGCTGAAAGATCCTTTCCCGCAGCAAGACAGCGAACGGCTTGCCGGTTGCCCGCTCCGCCACCAGGCCCAACAGGCTGTAGTTCAAGGTCGCGTACTCTTCCCGGCTGCCGACCGCATGCGCGAGCGGCACATCCTTGAGTAACAAGGGCAAGCGTGCCAGCGCATCGTCCCCGCTGTCGGGGCGTAGGAGATCGAGCGTGTCCGCAGACAAGCCGCTGGTATGGGACAGCAAGTTGCTAAGGCGTACCGCCGCATAGCCGGTCTTGGGATTTTCCGCCAGCTCCGGCACCCAGCGGGTGATCGCGTCATCCCGGCTCAGGCGGCCTTCGCGTTCCAGCATCGCGATCAGCAGGCCGGTGACGGCTTTTGAACACGAAGCCAGCTCAAACGCACCGGGCTCCGCCTTGCCCAAGCGCAGGGTATGTACCTCGTTGCCGACCACCACACTCAAGCCGCCGGTGGGTACTTGCGATGCGTCCCAGCGCTGGCGTAGCTCGCCAATCATCTGGTTCAGATTGGGCCGGGGGTTGGCCGCCGGGGCGGCGTAAACGCTCAGGTTGAGGCAGAGGCTGATGACAACTGCGACAAAGCGCGACAATCCGACCTTATTCATTGATTTCGCTTTCCTATCTTGCACTGGTACCCCGCAGCTTGCGACGGGTCTGCAATGCGCGCCGTTTATCATCGAGCATGGGTTGGACGCCCGGGGCTGCCGTGCCGGCTGCCGGCTGCGGCGCCAACTCCCGGCTCAACTCCCGCAGGGAAGCGGCCTTGAACAGCAATGCCACCGGAACATCGCGGCCCATGCGGTGCTCCAGCCGCTTGGCGAACTGAATGAGATCGAGCGAGGTCGCTCCCAAAGCGAAGAAACTGGCATCAATATCCAAACCCTCGACACCGAGAAAACCCTCGAGCATCGCCCGCATTGCCTGCAGCAAGGTCTCAGCGTCGGCGTCCTGCAGCGAATCGGCACCCGGAGTTGCGCCGGTTTCCGCGCCAGCCAGCCGGGCGCCGGCACTGAACAGCATTTGTTGGGTACTGGCCTGCTTCTCGAGCACCACCCCGATCGGCAGCTTCGAAACAGCGACAAAGGGTGCTGGCGATTGCCTTGCGAGCGCCGCCATCGCCATCGCGATCCGCGCCCCCTCGGCATCGGACAGGCCCTCTGCGCGCAACTTGGCGGCAAAGCCGCGTGCCTCGCCACGTTCTTCCATGGCGATCACGATCTTGCCGACATGCCGCCCCTGCGCCATGAAGCGGAATGCCTCGCCAATCTCGCTGGCCGGGTAAGTCCGGGTCGGCAGGGGCCTGAGCGCCTCCTGCGCCAGCAGGTCGACCACTTCCGCCCAAGCCTGGCGGTAGGCCGGATGGTCGGCCCCCGCTTGCACGGCGTGGAAACTGCCGCCTTCGGCAAAGATCGACAGCCCCAGCTTCCAGTTCTGCAAAATGTCGCGCAGGCCCAGCTCCAGAAACCGGCCTTGCGGCGCCAGCAGCGACACGCTCTCCTCCAGCAGTTCGCCGGCCAGTGCGTTGAGAACCACGTCGAAAGGCCGATCGCCGAGCTCGCGGCGGAATGCCTCGCCGAACTCACGGCTCCGGGAATTGGCGGCTCCCTTGGCTCCCATACCGAGCAGCAACTGGCGCTTTTCCTCGGTGCCGGCCGTCACCCACACCTCGGCGCCCAGGTGAAGCGCGATCTGCAGCGCCGCCATCCCTACGCCACCCGCAGCCGAATGGATCAGGATGCGCTCGCCCCGCTTGAGATTGGCGGCGTGGCGCAGGGCGATCCAGGCGGTAGTGAAGGCCACCGGCACCCCGGCTGCCTGCCGGAATCCCAGGGTCGGCGGCATTTTTGCCACCACGCGCTGCGCCATGATCACATGTTCGGCAAGGCAGCTGTGGCCGGCGCACATCACCCGGTCGCCGATCTTAATCTCCGTCACTTCGCTGCCAACACGGGTTACGACGCCAGCCGCTTCCTGGCCGAAAGTCATGCTCGGGTCGACCGGCGCCGGCAGGACGCCCAACGCAATGAGCACATCCTTGAAATTGAGCCCGGCAGCCTTAACTTCGATTTCGACTTCTTGCGGACCTGGGACCTTGCGCGGCTCCATCCGGGTGACAAAGGCAAAGTTGGCCCGCTGCGTGGCCTCATCGGCAAGGCGCATCACGCTGTGACGTCTGACTTCGCCGTCCTGCAGTGCCGCCGACGCATCGACCAGCAGCAGGTCATCGATTGCCACCAACAACTCACCTGCTTCCGAACAGATTCGAACCTGCAGCAACTTACTGCCGCCAAGGTCGGTGATGTGCACGTGGCTGCGGACGTGGTCGGTCATCGGCGCGAAGCCAGTGAACGCGCCGATCGACACGGGAGCGAGCTGGATGTCTTCCTCCAGCGGTGAGCCGATCAGGCTGGCGGTGTCGAGCAGAGCGACATGCAGTCCGTTGGCCGTTGCCTCGCCGTGGTAGGCGTCAGGCAACTGCAATTGGCTGACGATCGTATCCGGCGCCAACCGGTCGACGGCGACCACGTTGCGCCAGCGGGGGCCGAAGGTCAACGCTGCCTTGGGGCTAACGCCGATGCCGTCGACCGCACGGAACAGGCTGCTGCCTGCGGCCGACACACCCGGCGATGCAGGTGCCAGATCGGCCGGGCGGATCTTGCCGGTGGCATGCCGGCGCCAGCTCTCGCGGGAGAATTCGCCTGTGCCTGAAAACAGTTCAAACGCGCTCAAGTCGGCGGCAAACGCCACTACCGCGTCGGGCACGGCCCCGTCAACGGCGACCAGCGGCTGCTCGATCGCGATATTCTTCAGTGAGAAGGCGCCGGCATCCCCGCGGGACGCCCGCAGCGCCTTGTGTACCAGCGCCACCATGCCCATTGCCGGCATCACGGTGGTCGAGTCATCCATCCGGTGTTCGTCCAGCCACCAGTCCCCCTTTGCATCGAGACTGCTGCGCCAGATAACGCCATCAGAGGACAGCGCACCCGGCTGGCCGAGCGCCTGGTCCAGCTGCTGCGCCGAGCGTGTGGCCATGCCGGATTCGGCCCAGTCATCCCAGGCAATGGCCAGTGCCCGCCTTCCCTGGCTGCGAACTAGCGCGGCATAGGCTTCCAGGCAGGCGTTTGCGGCAACATAGGCGACCTGGCCAACCTTCTCCTTGGGCAGCAGGTTGCCAAGGCTGGAGAACAGTAGCAAAGTCGGATTTCCGAGCTTGTCCAGATTGCGGCACAGGAAGCGCGTGCCGGCGACCTTGGGAGCGAGCGTGCCGATTGACTCGGCTTCGCTGCGCATTTGCATCATGGCGCCCTCGCCCCGGCCAGCGGTGTGGAACACATAATCGATCCGGCCGCCGCACTGCGCCAACTGGAAAACGGGCCCAAACGCCTTTGACAGCGCTGCTTCGTCGCCAAGATCAGCCACCAGCACGTTGACCCGGCTACCTTCACCCTCCAGCGCGATCACATGCCGCAGGAAAGCGGCGTCAGGACCATTGCCGGCGATGCGCGCCGGCCAGTCCGCTCGTGGCGGCAGTGGCCTGCGTACCTGCAGCAGCAGATGACAACGGTAGACGTGTGCAAGATGGCGCGCAATAGCCGTCCCCATGCCGCCGTTGGCGCCGGTCACCAAGACCCAGCTGTTGCGGTCAATCTGCGGCAACGTGCGCTCGAGCGGCTGCTTTTGTACTTGCGCGCTCACACGCTGGCGCCAGTAAGCCCCTTGCCGGAAAGCGCAGAACTGGCCGCCACGCCAGCCATGTTCGAGCCAGGGTTGCAACGCGCCGGCGATGTCGGCGACTGTGGCGCTGTCCAGATCGACGCATAGTGTGGCAATGTCGGTGTATTCCTCGGGCGCGATCAGTAAGGGCCCCTGCAGCAGGCTCTTCTCGGCATTCAAGGGCTCGTTGCCCTGTATTGCCGCCATTTGCGTGGCGGGGAACAGCAGGCGCAATCTAGGCGCCGGCTGCTGGGCTGAACTCCAGCGCGCCAAAGTGACCGGCAACCAGAACGCCCAGAACTGAGCCTGGCGCGCATCGAGCTCATCGAGCAGACTGGTAACGATGACATCCATCGCGGCGGACGCCTGCAACCCCTGCTGCGAGAGCCAGTCCTGCAATTGGGCGTCGATACGATCGAAGTCGCCCTCCCAGTTCGCGCACGCGATGAAGCGGCAATCCGCTTCGCGCCCGAGCGCGGCGGCCAGTGCGCGTTCCCGGTCGCTTATCTCTCGACAGAGTATCCAAGTCGCCGGTGCGGATTCGAGCCGCATGTCTTCGTCAACCGGCGCATCGATTTGCTCCCACTCCTTGCTGTACAGATGGGATCCGAAGAACAGTGACGCCACCGTCTGGCCGGCGCCGCTCTGGCCGTTGTTCAAGGGCAGACAGGCGCGACGGTTGAAGGCATGCCCTGGCAAATGGGTTCGAGGCAGGTCGGGGCTCACCCCTGCAGTTGCTTGCAGCAACGGCCATTCCAGCTTGCCGCCGTGCTCCCAGACGGTGGCCAGGCATTGCAGGATCGCGTCCACTTCCTGCCCGACGCCGCCATGGCCCAAGGTCGGGACCAGCCGGTTGGCCTCCAACCCCAGCCACTTGCGTGCATGCTGCAGCAGGTCGGCGCCGGCCCCGGCCTGCAGGTAAAGCGCGGTCGGATGGTCGGCTTCGGCTTGCTGCAGGGCCGGCCCGAGCAAGACCGGGGACAGCATCTGCCCGACCCAGTAATCCGGATCGCTCATTTCATCGGACGAGAGCTTGCGGCCCAGGGCGGTTGAGTAGATCGCGCACTGCGCGGCGCGCAGTTCATAGCCGCGCAACAGCTCGCCAAACGCACGCGCGGCGGGCTCGATCAGCGGGGTATGGAACGCGTGGGAGACGGCAACACGTTTAAAGGCAAATCCTTCCCGGTTCAGCCAAGCTTCGACCTCGGCCGCGTGTTCTTCCGCCGATGCCAGCGTCCAGGTACCGGGGCTGAGTTCCGAAACGCGCCACAACATCGGTGGAAAGTTGCCATCGAAACCCTTCTTGCGGCTGGCTGCGAAGACCGCGCCTCTGGGCATGGCTTCCATCAGCCGGGCGCGCGCCACCACCAGCTCCATGCCAGTTTCGGGACTGAATATCCCGGCGAGCGCGGCCGCCGCGAACTCGCCAAGGCTGAAGCCGCATACGCCCGCCGGCTGCCCGACCAGGCGAGATAGCCAGATGCCAAGCGCCGTGTTCAAGGCATACAGGATCGGCTGCAGATGGAGGGTGGACAGCTGCTCGGGGCGCCGTACGCAGTCGGTCAGATAGCCCGGCGCCAACGCCAGCAGTTGTTCGGCCTGTGCCAGCAGGCGTTGATACAGCTCGCCGAATTCCGGATAGCTGGCAGCCAGTTGCAAACCCATCTCTGGCGATTGCGAACCCTGGCCGGGAAATAGCCAGACCTGGCTGTCGCGAACTGGCCGGGCGCCGTCCAGCAGCGCCCACGCATCGAGTTGCCGCTTCCAGTTGGCGCTGGAGGCCGCGACAAAGGCGGCGCGGCAGCGGTATTCATCGCGGTTCTGCGCCAGCTGAGCGGCAGCGGTGGCCAAATCGGCCATGCCGGACGGATCGACATCCAGGTGCGCCGACCAGGTTTCCACCAGACTGGCAAGTGCCGCTGGGGTGGCCGCGGAAAGCGGCAGGACCTGCGGAGCCGTCTGGCTGGCAGAGGACGCGGCCGGCTCATGGTCCGGCGCCTGCTCCAGCAGGACATGGACATTCGTGCCACCGATGCCGAAGGAACTGACGGCGGCACGCCGAACCGGCTGCCGTGAAGGCCACTCTTCGGCCTGGGTCGGCACCCAAAACGGCGTCTTGTCCAGAGCAAGATGCGGGTTGGGTCGGGAAAAATGAAGTGAAGGTGGAATCTTGCCAAAACGCACGCTCAGCGTGGCCTTGATCAGTCCGGCGATGCCGGCGGCGGCGTCGAGGTGCCCCATGTTCGACTTGACGCTGCCAATGGCACAGCGGAAGCCGTCCAATTCCTCGGGCGACAGCAACTCGGTGGCGACCTTGTTCAGCGCCTCGATTTCGATTGGATCGCCAAGTACGGTGGCGGTGCCGTGGGCTTCGATCAGGCCCAGCGACGAAAACGGCACCCCGGCCAACTGGTACACCCGCGAAATCACCTCGGCTTGCCCTAACACGCTCGGGGCCTCGAAGCTCACCTTGCGGTCCGCGTCGTTGTTCATGCCCGACTCGACGATCACGGCATGGATAGGGTCGCCGTCAGCCAGTGCGTCGTCGAGCAGCTTGAGCAATACTACTCCGGCCCCGTTACCGTTCACAGTGCCATGCCCTTGATCGGAGAAGGTCTTGCAATGGCCGTCCGGCGACAGAATCATACCGTCCTGGTACAGATAGCCGCCCGCCACCGGGTCGGTGATGCAGGCGCCTCCGGCCAGCGCCATCCGGCACTCGCCTGCCAGCAGGGACTTGCACGCCAGATGCACGGCTGCCAGCGACGTCGAGCAGGCCGTCTGCACATGGATGGCCGGCCCGTTCAGCTTCATGCGGTAGGCGATCTGAGTGGCGAACACGGCCGGGTCATTGTAGTTGCCGACATCGAACATCTCGGCAATATCGCTGCTCGCGCCCGTAAATTGCTGCAGCCGCTCCAGGTTAAGCGTGGAGCCAAGAAACACGCCAGCGTTCAGCATTTCTTGGCCGGGTTTAATGCCCGCATCGAGCAAGGCGTTGTAGCAAACTTCATGCAGCACTCTTAGTTGCGGGTCCATCTTCTGGGCCTCGCGCTGTGAGTAGCCAAAAAATCCGTAATCGAAGCGATCGGCATCTTCGAGCGCCGCCTTGGCCGGCACATAGTTGGGCCGGTCCACCATGTCGGCCGGCACACCAGCGGCCAGCAGGGCATCCCGCGAGAAAAAAGACACTAACTCGCGGCCTTGCAGCAGGTTGCACCAGAAAATGCGCCAGTCCGGGCTTTGAGGAAAACGGCACGCGATGCCGATGATGGCAATTTCACTGCCGGTATATTCACGATTCATGATACTAAGCTCTCTGTGCTTTCTGCCGCCTGTTCGCCAGCCGGTCCTTGCCGGTTCTAGCTGAGGCCAGATGTTGTTCTTGGGAAATTTGGATGTGCGGCGCCGTACCGGCGCTGGCGCCTATGCCGTCAGCGTGCCGGACCCAGTTGGCGAAGGCGGCGATGGTCGAATGCTCGAATAGCACGGCCACGCCGATCTCCCGGCCAAATGCCTGCTGCAGCTGCGACTGCAGCGCGATGATCTTGATCGAGTTGCCGCCTGCATCGAAGAAGTTGACATTGGTCGCCACCATCGCGCCGTCCAGCACTTCGCTCCAGATGGCATGTATCTTGGCTTGAACCGCGTCTGCCGCCACCGGCTGGCTTGCCGGCGATTGGGTCGGTTGTGCGGCCAGCTCCAGCAGCCGCTTGCGGTCTATCTTGCCGGTGACAGTGCGGGTGAAACCGTCGACGACCACGATTCGTGCCGGCATCCATGCCTCGGGCAAATGCCGGCGAATGTGTTCTCGCAGCCTTGGCATCAACTGGTCGGACGCGGCCGAGCTATCGACGAACAGTTGCCACTGGCGCTTGCCAGCGCCAGTCACGGTCGGCAGCAGGCAGCCGGTTTTGACCTCGGCCAGCAACTCCATCACCCGCTCCAATTCCCTCGGCTCGATGCGGACACCGTTTACCTTGGCCTGGTCGTCCAGCCGCCCCAAGTACCGGAAGCCCAGGTCGGACGAGAAGATCACGGCATCGCCCGTGCGGTAGAAGAGACGGCCGTTACGCTCTACGAAACACCGGGCCGACTCGGCCGCATTGGTGGCGTAGCCGTGCGCCACCGGCAGGCCGCCGACCCGCAGTTCACCGCGAACGCCGGCAGGCAGGGGCTGACCGAACACGTCGGCGCAGTAAGCCACTGAATTCTGGACCGGCCAACCGATGGCGATCTCGTGTTCGACCGACTGAACGGCACACAGGCAGTCCACCGTGGTTTCGCTGGGGCCATAGTGGTTGCGGACTGCATAGCCCTGCTGCAGGAGTTCGTCGCGCAATCGCAGCGGCAGCTCCTCGCCGCCGAATATCCACATGCGCATGGCGGGCAGGAATGGGGCGCCCCGGATCAGCTCTGCAATGGCGCCGGGAATGAAATTGACCATGGACACCGCCTCGCGCTGCATCAGTTCGATGAACGACTGCCGTTCCTGCAAGACATGCGACGGCGGATAGATCAAGGTAGCGCCGGCGGCCAAGCTGCCGAACAGGTCTTCCACGCTGGGGTCGAAATTGAGGTCGGTCAGCCCTAGCACCCGGTCGGCCGGAGTCAGGCCGGTTTCGTTGACGAACCAGTCAAGCAGGTTTGCCACCGACGCGTTGCGGATCGAGATGCCCTTTGGCGTACCCGTGGTGCCCGAGGTAAAGATGAAATAGAACTCGTCCGCCGGACGGCGACTACGCCACAAGACCGGCTCTGGCGTCGCCGGGGCCGGCGCAGTGCCGACCGCGGCATCGAGCAGCAGGTAGCGGTTTGCGTCCGCGCCAAGTTCATCGCGCAGCGATGCACCGTCGAGCACGATACCGCACCTTGCCAACGCCAGCAGCGTCTGCTTGCGTTGCGGCGGATCCTTCGGGTTGAGATAGACATAGCTGCCACCGTTAAACAGGATGGCCAGGATTGCCTGGGTCGACAGCAAGCCCTTCTCCAGATGCACGGCCACCCGGTCGCCGGCCACGAAGCCGGCTTGCCGCAACCTGGCCTGGATTGCGCAAATGCCGATGGCGAGTTCGCCGTTGACGATGCGTCGTTCGCCGTCGATGAGGAAAACCGCTTCCGGCGAGTCGATCAAGCGCCGATGCATGCCGGCCAACACGGCGTTGATGTCGGGCACTTGCAAGTTTGTCCTCCCTTCGACCGGCGCTGCCGGATCCGCAGAGGCTAGTTTCAGGCTGATGTCGCCGATAGTGGCCGCGACCGGCATTGCCAAAAGGTCTGCCGCCAATCCTTCGAAGGCATGAAATGCCGCCTCGATGGCCTCTGGCCGGCCCTGATACTGCTCGCCGGCCCCCAGCTCGACGCGCCAGCTGTCGATAGCGGACACCGTCAGCGTCAAGCCGAAGTGGGTGGTCTCCTCGCTGTGCAGCGACAACAGGTGGGCTCCGCTGGCGGGGTCTTGCAAGCCGGAGTCGATCGGGTAGTTGTCGAATACGACGAGCGAATCGTACAGCTCGCCACGTTGACCGGCCGCTTCACGCACGGTCAGCGGTGGGGTTTTTTCATGGTGCTGGGTCTGCTGCAGGGTCTGGAACACGGCGCGCAACGCGGCCTGCACGCTCCAACTGCCGTCCAGCTCGACGATCATTGGTACGGTATTGGTGAACAGGCCGAGCGGCTGCCGGTCGGCATCGTGCGCCAGCGCGGCCTCGCGCCCGGAAAAGGCGCAGCCGAAAGTCACACTCTGCTGGAAGGTGAGTTTGGCCAGTGTCAGCGCCCAGCACAAGTAGAAGAAGCTGGCCGGCGTCACCCCGGCCTGGTGGCACAGGGCCTCGACCCCGCGCTTGCGTTCCACATTCCAGCAACTGCCGGCCCTGGCCGGCTGCGGTCGCTGGTTTGCATCGATGTCGGCGGCGCGGCGGAACAGGGGTTCAGCCAGCAACAGGGTGCCCGATGCCGCTCCGGTATCGGACATGCGCTGGAAAGTCGCTTCCCAGTGGTCGCGGCTTTTCTGCAGCGATTGCGGGTCCAACCCTTGCCATAACTGCTGCGGGTACTGCCGTGCTTCGAGTCCGGCAATCTGTTGTCCACGCAATCCCTGTACCCAATGCGAGATCAGTAGCGAGCTGCTCCAGCCATCCATCAGGATGTGATGGAATGAAAAAGCAATATCGAGCAAGCCGGCATCGGCATCATGAAAGCAGACAATGCGGAAAACTTCACGATCGAGCGCAAATGGCGCAGCTTTCGATTGCGCCAGCCAGTCCAGGCAGCGCGGCCCGACCGACGGCATGTCGGCATCCAAAGTCGTGGCGACATAGTCGAGCGCGATACGCGGCACGGCATGGATCAGTTGGTGGGGCGTGCGCAGCCGCCGCCAAGCAAAAACCGAGCGCAAGGCCGGCTGCGCCATCTGGATGCGATGCCAAGTATCGTGGATCCGGTCCAGAGACGCCTGCGCCCGCATGCGAAACGCCACGCCGATGTGATACGCGCTATTGCCATCCTTCAGGGCGTGAAACAGCAGCCCGCTCGCCTGGGGTGTTGCCTGCAGCAGTTCTTCGATGTAATTCGGTTGTGCCATGCTCACCGCCCCGCCGCCTGGTACAGGCTCTGCAGCCTGAGCTGCGCCGTTGACAGGGACTGGCCTCCCTCGACTTCAATGATGTCGAGCCATTGCCGGGTGCGCTGGTAGAGAAAGTCACGCTCGGATGGTGCGACCGGCGCCGCTGGAATCCGCTGCCGGATCTCGTTGCGAATCTCACGCAGTTGCTGAAGGGCCGCGCCCCGGTCAATGCCTGGCAGCGGCTCGCTGTAAAGATGGAAGCAACAGCGGCGCCAAAGTCGTTCCAGCCGCTGTTCCGGTGTGTTCAGAGACTCGACGCAACCCAACAATTCCTGCGGCTCGTACAGTGGCTGCAGCGGCAGGCTGGTCCGCTGCACCAGGTAGCCCAGGACCGACTTGGGCGAGATTTCGAGGTAATGCGTCACGCCCTGCCCCGCTAGATACTGCATGCTGCGCAGCCATTGCACCGGCGAAATCAAATGCTGGAGAATAGAGGTCTTCAATTCGGCCGCCGGCAACTTAACGGCGCTAACGTTACAGACGAGGCGGGAAAGTAGCCGGCTATCGTCGGGCTGGGGCAGGAAGTGCAATGCCTCCACAAGCTGTGCCTGGGCCGTCGCCATCAAGGGCGAATGGAAGGGACCGCCGATCTTCAGAGGATAAACCAGTCCGCCCAGGGCTTCGATGCGGGGGGCGAAACGGCGAATCTCGGACATTTCGCCCGATACCGTGACCTGATCGAAGGCGTCGATGGCGGACACATATACCTTCACTCCTTCGTCTTGCCGGGCCTGCTCTACCTGCCGTGCCACGAGTTCTGCAGGTACATGCAATACCCAGCACATTTCGCCTTGTTCGTAAGTACGGGCACAGGCTTCGACTGCTTCCGAACGCAGGTTGACCACCTTGGTGGTTGTCGCCAGATCCAGATAACCGGCGGCGCACAGCGCCGGAAACTGGCCAAGACTGTGCCCCATCACGAAGTCGGGCACCAGTCCACAGTAATCGCGCAGTATCCGAGCAATAGCCACCGTGGTCGCCGTCAAGGCCAGCTGGGCAATGCGCACCTGATTCAGGGCGTGGCGGCCCGCGCCGTAGATGACGTCATCGAGATCGACTCCGGACAGATCCGACACCTCTTCCAGGCAGGCCCGGTATTCGGGGTAAGTCCGGAACGCGGCAAACATGTCCGGCTGCTGGGCTCCCACGCCGGGAAACAGGAAAGCGGTTTTCGCAGAATCGATGTAGGCGCTCATACTGTAGCTCCATTGAGGATGAGATCGAGCTCAAACTGCGAGAGCTGACAAAGTGGGAAATCCGAAGGCAGCAGCGCCTGGCGTGCGAGCGGGTCGTCCATGCCTTGGCGCAAGGCGTTACCTAGAGACAGCAGCCTGACGTCCAGCCGGGACAGGTAGCGGCGAACCATATCGTCCCTGGCGCCTGCCACCGTTAGCAGCACGGTGACCCGCTCTTTGCCTTCCCAATGGCTATCGCCCACTTGCAGATCGAAGCTGGCGACGCCGGCGTCGGCTGGATGGCGATAACCGCCAGACAGGGCCGGATCCAGGCTGAAGTGGTGCCAGGCGGTCCGGCCGCCAAGGCCGAGTCCGATGTCATTGATGCAAAGCAGCGGCGCCACCCCGCCGTTCTCCAGGCCCAGGCGGCTGCCCCAGTCATGCCTTGTGGCGTTGCGAGCGGTCTTTAGCAGACGCAAAAAATCCACTCCGGCCCCGGGAACCACGGGCACCAGCTCGAAGCCGGTAAACCAGCCGACGGCCTGATCCAACATGCCTCGCCAGCCGGCCGGCACCCCGGCTTCAGCAAACGGACGACCGGGGTTTTCAAACAATACGAGCGGCTGCGGCGGCAACATTCCGTCCTCGCGCGCCAGGTCCAGCATGGCAGCTGCGATCAACTCGGCACGGTCAGCCTTGAGGCGTTGCGTCAGCCATTGCAGGTCCGCCGCGCTCGCCGTCAGGGCCAGGCTGGCCGTCGCCCCGGTGGGCAGCGGCTCGGCCGCGGCTGGCGGCACGGATGCCGGCACCACCCCAAGCTCATGCAGCCATTTCCCCCATAGAAAAACGCCGTGCTCGGCACGGGCCGCCGCCAGCGGCGTCTGGCCAAGCGCCTGGTCCAGTTCATCGAGCAGGTAGATCCAGGAATGCACATCGCATAACAGGTGATGGCAGACCCAGAGCAGATGGCGGCTATCGGCGCCGGCCACGGTCACGATCTCGTGAACGCTGGGCCGCTCGCCCAGGCTGACTTCGGCCTGCAGGTTTTGCAACCGGCTTTCGAGCCGCCCGTCTTGCGGCAGCGCGTGCACACGCGAGGCTTGCGCGGTCGCGGGCGCCAAGCGCCAGGCGCCGCTGACAGGATCGACTCGCAGCGAGAATACGCCATGCCTGGCCTTGACGGCTTCGACGGCGGCGTGGATGCGCTCGGCCGACAGGGATGCCGGCAAGGTCAGTACGATACCTTGCTGCAACCGGTCGCCGTGTTCGAATCTTTGCTGATGGAACCAGCGCGCGGCCGGCAGATGGCTGATCCAGCCGGCGTCGACGGCCTGCTCTGCTGCCTCGCTCGCGCCAGTCCTGGTCTGGGCGGCGGCGCACGCGGCTTCCAGCACGGCGCCCAACGCACGGCTGGTGAGCAGTTCGGCCGCGCCAATCCTGACACCGTGCCGGGCCAGCAATCCGGCCAACCGGATTGCCTTGATCGAATCGCCTCCCTGCTCCAGAAAAGAGCCATGCCAGTTCACCACCTGGGGCCAGATCGGCCGCAGAAAGGCCTCATCGAGCCATTCGGGCATCTGGTAGGTCCCGTGGCGGGTCGAGACCGAACCTGCGCCGCTGCCGAGTGCGTCGGTAGCTGCCATCTGCGATGCCACGGCGGCGGCCAGCGCCGCCGAATCGACCTTGCCGTTGGCGTTGACGGGCCAAGGCTTCACTGGGCAATAGCGGCTCGGCCGCCAAGCCTCGGGCAACTCGGCGCTCAAGTGGGCCTGGAAGTGAGGGTGGTGCTCCGGTAACGGCTCGCTGCTGCACAGGACAATGGCATCCTCGCCTGCCACCGTCAGTTTCAGCGCCTTCAATTCCCAGCGCTGGGACACGCCGCCGCAGCGAGCCAGCGCGCCTTCGACCGCCTTCTCGATTTCGGCTGGATGAATCCGGTGGCCTCGCAGCTTGAATTCGTCGTCAACGCGGCCAAGACAGTGGAACTGGCCCTGTTCGTCCTGCACGCCCAAGTCGCCGGTGCGATACCAGCGCCCGCGCCCATCAGGTCCCGCCACGAATTTGGCCGCTGTCTGGGCCGCATTGCCGACATAACCGTCCGCCAGCACCGGGCCGCCAATCCATATCTCTCCCTTGAACCCCAAGGGGACCAGTTCTCCCCAACTATCACGGATCGACATGTAGGCGGCGCCCAGCGCCTCGCCGATCGGCGTAATCGTTCCGGCTGGCGTACGCTCTTCGTTCGGCCGGTTGACGGTATAGATGCAACACCCGACCGTGGTTTCGGTCGGTCCGTATTCATTGATCACCCGGCTACCCGGCGGGAAGAAGGACAGCGCTTTGTTCACCAGCGCGGCAGAGAGGTTTTCCCCACCGACCACGAAGGTCAGCGGGTTGCGCCTGGGCTGGCCAT
The DNA here is from genome assembly GCF_030846505.1 of Massilia pseudoviolaceinigra. Classification (NCBI taxonomy): domain Bacteria; kingdom Pseudomonadati; phylum Pseudomonadota; class Betaproteobacteria; order Burkholderiales; family Oxalobacteraceae; genus Massilia; species Massilia pseudoviolaceinigra. The sequence continues at coordinate 43,955 of NZ_JAVCWL010000046.1, forward strand.
GCTCGGTCAGCAGCGACAGATGCGAGGGCGTGCACTTGACCGCCGTCAGCGCTTCATCGGTTAGCAGCGCCCGCAGCATTCCGGGCTCGTCTCGGAGGTCCTGATCCCAAACCTGGATGAAGCCACCCGACAACACTGGCACGAGAATGCTGGTCTGGGTCAGGTCGAAGCCGAAGGATGTAAACAGGGGCGTGCTGAAAGGGCCGTCCCCGGCATAGGCAGCCGTTGCCGCCAGCGCGTAGTGGGCGAGCGCGACCGGTGAAATCGCTACGCCCTTGGGTTCCCCGGTCGAGCCGGATGTGTAAAGAATATAGGCCGGCCGTCCCGTGTCCGCCACTGCGGGCGCGGGAGCTGCCTGGAGCTGGAACATCGCTCGATCGAGCGCTACTTGCAGAAGTGGCAGTCCGAACGACTCGGCTAGTTGCCGGTCAGTGGAGGAGAAAATGCACAACCCAGCGCCGGAATTGCGAACGATTGTCTGCAGCCGGGCGGCGGGCGTGGTCGGACACACCGGCACGACGATCACGTTGTCGATCAAGCAGGCCAGATAGGCCAGCGTGGTTTCGGGCAATCGCCGGCCCAGAATCAGGACCGGCGCATTGGGGCCGGCCTGTCTACTGTAGCGCCGCAGTTGCTCGCCAAAATGGCCAATCCAGTTCCAGCCCTCACGATAGGTCACACTACTGGCCGATTGAGCGTACTTGAACATGCAGTGATCGGCATAGCGTTCGAAGGCGGCTTGCAGATGGACGCCAATCGGCTCAACCAAGCTGGCGGCCTGCGCCTCTGCCATACCGTTCGGCTCTTCCAGTATCTCGGCCGCCACCGCCATGGCATGATTGACTACCGCTGCAAGAAAGGCTTCGCACTGTGCAGCCGACCACTGCTGCCGAAAATCGGCTTCGAGACGGAAACGCCCGCCATCGAAGCGGTCGTGGATGTGGATAGTGGCGAACAAAGCCTCGACAGCCTGCAGATGGTCGATATCCACCTCGGCGCCAGAAACGGTTTCCCGAAAAACGCCGGTCTGGTAGGACACCCCGAATGCGGGCACCGCCTTTCTCCAGGCTGGCGAAGCGAATTCGCTCCAGCGGGCGCCGGGCGCAAAGCGCGAATGCACAACAGCCTTTTGCAATGCTTGCTTGAGTGTTCGATAACACTCTGTCGCCGACTCGCCGGCAGCGCGCGACACGGGCACCAGCACGGGGGCGACCCCCATCGCCACGGCCTGCTTCTCGTCGTCGCTCCACCGGTTGAGCATGGGCGCTTGCAGCAGGGCGCCATCGCTGTCTTCCACCACCATCTGGGCGTACGCGACCGCGGCAAAGAAGAGCCGGAATACCGAGCCGCCAACCTGTTTAAAGCGGTGCAAGGTATCGTTTTGGACATCGCTCAACGCGAACCGGATGCGCATCGAGCGGGCGGATCGCGCACGGTAGTCGCCAATAGGGGCCCTGGCGCGCAGCGATGGCCCGGCGGCCTGCGCCACGTCGCCGAACAACTGGCGCCAGTATTGGGCGTCACGCCGGAAACGATCCGAGCCTTCGTAGTCGCGCTCGCCACAAGCAAGAAGGGTGAATGCTGGCGAGGCCGCACAACGGCCCGATTCCAGCGCGCTGGACAGGTGCTCCATCACCAACGCCAGCGCTGCGCCATCTGCCGCCGCGTGATGGGCCTTCACAAACCAGCCGGCCTGTTCGCCGTTAAAACGCACGACAAAGATGCGTATCGGGGCCAGTTCCAGATCTTCTTCCAGCAACAGCTGGCGCTCGGCCCAGCCAGAAAACGCCTGCTCCGGATCGGCGTGACAGCTGAAGTCCACATGTTCAATCTGGCTGTGCGGCCGGTCTTGACGGATGCCATGCCATGCGCCTACGGCGTCGACGATAAAGCCGATGCGGAAAACATCGTGACTGTCGCGCACGACCGCAACTGCCTGCGCAAGCTGCTCCAGCGTTACTGCGCCACGCAGGCGGGCAACGCCACCAAGATAGAAGTGATGACCCGACAGCTGGAACGCTTCCATCGTGAAGACGGCCTGCTGGGACCGCGACAGCTCAAACCTCTGCTTATCCATCGGTCACGCCACCATCTCGGAAAAGAACTGCGCCCGCATGGTCGCGGCGATGGTCTTGCGGTCGAGCTTGCCTGAGCTGCTTCTTGGTAGCTGCCCGGTTTGCCAGTAGCGCGCCGGCAGCATATAGACCGGCATTTGGGCTGCCAGGTACTGCCGCAGCGCCTGCGGATCGAGTGGCGCGCTACCCACGATGGCCGCAACCAGCCACTGCTCGGCCGCGTCGTCCTCGACCACACAGGCTACCGCTTCGGTAACGGCCGGGTGGCTAAGTAGATGATGCTCGATCTCGCCCAGCTCAATGCGCAGCCCGCGCAGCTTCACTTGCGTATCCTTGCGGCCTTGGCAGAAGAACCCGCGCCCCTCCTGGTACCAGCCCAGATCACCCGTCAAATAGATGCGCTCGCCAAGTTGGGGATGAACGATGAATGCCTCGCCAGTGAGGTCGGGCCGGTTGTAGTAGCCTTCGGCTAGACAGATCCCGCCGATGGCGATCTCGCCGATCGCGCCCTCGTCTTTCAGCGTGCGGGTCTCGGGATCGACGATATACAGATCGCAACCGGTCAGCGGTTGACCGATAGGAATAGCTGCTGGCGCTGGCTCGAGGCAGTCGTAGTAGCTGACGTCGATGGCCGCTTCAGTCGGGCCGTATAGATTCGTCAGTAGGCACCGCATGCCGAATTGCTGCTGGAACTGCTGCACCAGGCTGGCCGACAGGGACTCGCCGCTGACATAAACCTTGCGCAAGGCTGCCAGGGAGGATGACGGGATACTGTGCAGTTCCTGCAATACCGGTTTGAGCAGGCTGGGCACGAAGTGAACTAGGGTGATTCCTTCACTCTCCAGAGCAGCCGCAACGGCTTTCGGAAAGGACTCAAACCGCGGCTGCAGGAGGTAGTGGCTACCGCCGTTGAGCGTCGGCAGAAAAAGCTCCCACAGCGACACATCGAATGTCAGCGCCGTTCTCTGCAAGATGATGTCAACCGCGGTCATTGCACTATGGGCCTGGTGCCAGGCTAGCCGGTTGATGAAGGCGCCGTGGTTGACCAACACACCCTTAGGAGCTCCCGTGCTGCCAGAAGTAAAAATCAGATAGGCTGGATCGGCTGCTACAACCGGGGGCAGCGACTCAGCCGTGGCGCCATCGGAATGCAAACGCTCGATCTCGTGGAGCTGTTCCTGCAAAATCAATTCAAGGCCCATCCCCGCCTTCAGCAGCGTGCCTGTCTGTGCTTCGCTACAGAAAGCAAGACGGCAGCGTGCCGTTGTCAGCATTGAAGCCAGGCGAGCCACCGGCGTTTTCGCATCGACCGGAAAATAGACACCTCCAGCCAGCAACACGGCATAAGCGGCAACGAGGAACTCCGGGCTGCGCTCCATGCAAATAGCGACACATTCTCCAGGGCTGATATCACGCTCATGCACCAGGTACTGGGCAAGATGTCGGGCTTTGGTATATAGCGCCTGCCACGACAGGATATTCCCCTTGCCCCAACGTATCGCAGGATTTGGGTTGTCTTTAGCCGTGCGTTCGAAATATTCGGTAATGATGGGTGAGCTGATTCTCATGACGTTACAGTCCTCTTCGTTCAAGCTTTATTGTTCCCCGCAGTGGCGCCGCATTTGGCATTGCGAGAAAACGGCAGGCAAGCCTCCGCCCTGGCACGACATCGCGCCAAGTCGACGCCCCTCGAAAGGACCGTGTCCTACCGGCGATTACCTACGTACGCAGCAGTCTGGGAGCGTATTTAGCGTCTCAGGCGTCGCCACGTCCGGCATGGCGATGACATCCACGCCCAGCACTAACAGCGCGACCGGGCGGGAGGTGCGCTCCAAGATGTGGGGAATGATTGGAAAAAACACTGTTGAAATGATGATTCCGGTGCTGCATTAGTAGCGCTCACATACGGCTCGACCGATCAGCATTTTCTGCAGTTCGTTGCTGCCTTCTACCACTTGCAGAATCTTTGCATCCCGATACAACCGGCTGACACCATTCGCCTCGTCGCAGCCATGTCCGCCGTGGATCTGCACGGCCTTTGCTGCCGCATCCCCAGCATGCTGGGAAGCAAACAACTTAGCCTGGAGGATCTGTTCTAGAGCATCTTCTTCCTTGCTTTCCTTAGCCATAGTTGCTGACAGACAAACCAGCTGCGATGCCAGCAAATTCCCGGACATCTCGGCAAGATAGGCACGAACTATTCCCTGATCTGCCAGCAAGGTGCCAAAAGTCGAACGGGAATTTGCTCTGCGGGCTGATGCTGCAAGGGCCGCCTGCTGGATGCCGAGCGCAGCCCAGGCTACGCTAATGCGACCATAGTCCAGTGCGCCGGTCGACACCAGGCTTTGTCCAAATCCGGGCTTAGCGACGATGTTCGCCTTGGGGATACGACAATCGGCAAAGTCGAGCACCCCAAGGTAGGCGCTCTTAAAGCCAAGCATATTCTTCTTGGGCGTGATGGTGAAACCCGGTATATCCCTTGGGATCAGCACGGCGGTATCCAGACCTTGCAACTTGCCGAACACCAAAAACAAGTCAGCAATCTGCGCGAAAGTGATCCATGTTTTTTGCCCCGTGACACTTAGTTCATCGCCATGTTCTTCAAACCTGGTCGACAGGTTCTTCGAGTCTCCTCCAGCAGACACTTCGGTCTGCGCAAAGGCACCGATGATGTCTCCACATACCAGTGGAGCCAGAAAACGCTGCTTCTGATCGGGAGTGCCCCAGTCCTCAATGGTTTTCAACACCATTGAATGAACATTGAGCAGGCCGGTCAATGATCCACTGCCGGCGCCGATCGCCAAATTCAAAAGGCCGAAGGTCGTGGCATCAAAACCTAGGCCGCCACTCTCTTGGTTTGCCAGCCCACCTAGCCAGCCACTATGGGCCAGCTTGCGTACAATCGGAAGCGGCGTGGCCTCCTGCAGGTCCCATTCATCGGCATATGGAGTGACCTCGGTGGTGGCAAATTGCTCAAACGCCTGGAAGCGCTCGTTTTGTAAGGGGGACAGAAAACGATTAAGCACTTACAGCGACCTTCCTATCCAGAAAGTCACATACGGCCTGAATGCTATTGAAGTTGGCCCGATCCAGATCGTCGAGCCCGACCTTGATCTTGAAGTTCTTCTCAAGAAAGGCGATCAGCTGGATAGTCGCCAGAGAATTGACCAGACCGGTCTCAAAAATATCAACTGTCTCATTTAGATTTTGCTGGCCAGCAGCCTTGCATAGATATTCAGACACCAATGTCTTACGAGCAAACACGTCCATAGTTGCTTAATACTTTCTATTGTGGTCTTTAAAGTGATCTGTTGCATAGCGCAAGGTTGGATCGAACTGTCCTTGTGCAGAACGGACTCCAAGCACACGCCACCATCTTAGGCATGCCCAATTTCACGAAGGGATTCGAAATTGCGCAGCGCATATACTCCGCTAGCCTGCACCGATAATAGTCACTCCAGCCGCTTGAGCGATCACTGGCTTGTCACGGCGCCGCCAACGACGTAGCATCCCGCTGTAGGGTGCGGCATATCCGACAACTTTCGCAATCTCTATGTATTCGATCATAATTCGCCGGTGCAAAAGCCTGAGGAAAGCATAGGACTCTCGCAAGCCTGTACTTAATTTAGAATTAAGATTGAATTTAAAGCTAGTATATCATAATGCAAACGTGGCAGCAAGTTCCCTCAATCCTCAATCGAGGAAAATTTGTGAAAAATTCGAAGTAAAAGTGTGAACAAATTTTGCTTGCAAAGGTGGCATTGTTGGCGCCGACCGAATATTGACCCACTGCACATGGCGGTTCAACAGCGGCGACCGGAGGCAGAATTGATCGTTCATTCAGACCGCGGCAGCCAGTACGCCAGCGCCCAGTACCAAGCGAAATTGGCCAGCCACGGTTTCGTCTGCAGCATGAGCCGCAAAGGGAACTGCTGGGACAACGCCGTGGCCGAACGCTTCTTTCTGAACCTCAAGATGGAGCGCGTGTGGCAGCGGTCGTACGCCAACCACGCCGAGGCCAAGATCGATATCGCCGCCTACATCGTTGGCCTCTATAACAGCGAACGTCTGCACACAGTTCTGGGCAATCTGCCGCCCTCCGTCTACGAACGGAACATGGCAGCAGTAAAACCTATCGTAGTGTCCGAATTTACTTGACCACCACACTTTGCCATCAAGCTGCCGGTACTTCATACGCCATAGCTTGGAGCCGCCGGGCATGACTTCAAGGTACAGCCCGCCGCCGTCGAACAGCTTCAGTGACTTCTCCCCCGGCTTGGCGTTTCGGATAGCCAGGTCAGTCAAAGGGGAAATTTGCTTAGCCATGATCGGGGGGGCATGAATTTTTGGGGGCATGGGCGTTTGGGGGCACGGAATCTGCCCCCAAACATGCCCCCAAATGGAGAAGACATAGTTGGACAAAGCTGGAGCTTAAAAACAAAAAACCCGGAGCCTCAGGATAGAGACTACGGGTTTTTTGACAGTCCAGGATGAGCTTGGACAGGATTCTGGCGACGGTGGGAGTCAAACAGCCCTGCGTAACCCGCATGAGTACTGGGTTTCACGAAATCTAAAGCTGAGCATGGATCCAAACATGGATCCAAAAAAACCAGACGGTCGCGCCGTAGACTAGAACCCTGCCATTCTCTGGCCAAGTCGTTCGGCCGGTCAACCCGAACCCCGACTATGGCGGAGCGAGCGACATCCTGTCCAGAGATCTACCAACGCTAGTCTACCAAATTCGTCTACAGAAACATTCACTGACGAGCTTGCACTCAATGCTCGATCAGTCCACTGGACGATTCCACCTTACGAAGCAGCTATGAACATCGCCAACGCATGCGCAGTTGACCGGTTACGCCCCATTGCGGTCATCCAGGGCCTGCGCCTTCGCCAACGGTCGGCCCACTTATGGCTCTGCAACCAGCATAATCTGGGGCTCGGCACGGAGGATGGCGCCCAAATCAGAGTTGAGCTTATCGACCTGAGCAGATGTATCCAAATTTTGAAAGATCCGGCGCCAAAATGGAATTTCTGCCACCGCGAAGCAATGCCAGATAACATCATCCATATCTGGCGGTGGGCGCCGCTGATCCTCCAAGTGGTATATGTTACCGCACCCACCCACAGTGAAAACGGGCTGCGCGAACACATCAGGCAACGCCCCCAGTCCTCTGCAATGACAGGTTCTACATTATAGCCGCGCTGCTCAAGTTGCTCCTCGAGCCACACTGCGAGTTGGCGGCCGTAAATGCGAGGATTGATTTCATCATCTTCGCCGGGCTCAATTTCGAACCTTGTTGACTTGAACCAAAAACCATCCATCTTGACCCACCTTACAGCTCAGTGATTACTCAGCGCTCCCGCTGACGAATGGCAGCTCCTGGCCGACTGCGGCCAATCTCGTGATGCGAATTAGCACAATTATAATCGCTGCGATTTGAAAACGGCCGGGAATCCTCGACGCGTCCCGCGACACGCTGGGGACGCCTAGCCCAATGAAGACTGCGCATGGGCTTTGACATTGTGCTGCTCACGGCAATGTTCAGCCCGCGTCAAGTTTAGATGAGGCATGCATCGACGCGGCCTCAGCATGCCCTCCTTTCCCTTGCTCGCTGAGCCATCGCGATTGACTGTGGCAATGGTATCGGTAGCGACACCGATCGGAATCAACCGGCCGCGTTAGCCAGGATGCCAATGGATACACCGCCAGCGCTACTCGTTAACTTGCGCGGGGTGCCCCCCGTTTGCATGGCCGGAGACTTCGCGGACGTCACCTGAATTATCAGTGATGCTGTCAACAGTCAACAACTGACGCCTTTAGTTCCACCATTTAACCGTAACGTAACGCATAACGTATCGTAACAATCATAACGTAACGCTTTTTTCATAACGGTCCCGAGCATGAGTTAAAGGCCACGGCTGCGTTTTGGCATGCCTGACCAGGGCCAATAGCGCCTGAGCGCCGATATGTTGAACCATAACGTAATGAACATAACGGAGGTCGAATGCGACGCGAAGCCAAGATCACCTATGAACAAGTGGCAGCAGCAGCTGTCGCGATTTGTGCCGCTAACATCAGGCCATCGTCACGCGGGATACGTGAACGACTTGGGAACACGGGCAGTATGGGCACGGTCAACCGACTGCTCCAGGAATGGAAGGCGACGCAAGAGCGTCACTTGGTGCAGCCTCTGACACTGCCGCCAGTTCTGAAACGGGCCTCAGGAGCTTCGAGACGGCAAAAAAGGCAGGGAACACCTGCTCGCCTGAAGGTCCTGTTAGCGTGAATAGCCACTTGGCCTTCAGGGCATGGTGCAAGCCTTGCGTTGTCATCTTCAGGAGAGCGACCAGCTTCGCAGTCGGAACATGCAGTCCGTCGGCGACTGTTACGCGCGCCCCTTCATTGCGCCGGCGTCATGCGCACGTGCGTGGCCTTTTGGCGCAGCGCCGCGTATTCGCTGGCCGATACGCGCACGCCTATGGTCGCGCTGTGGGGCGGCCGCCGGCAGATTTGCGCGTAGGTTTATCGAGCGGCATGGCGCGGACGCGGACATTGTTGGGGTTTGGGTTTTAACGAGCGGAGCGAGGATGCCCCGCAGGGCAAGCAGTTTTCGCGAAGCGAAAACATGGCTTGCTCCTAACCGGCTGAGCAGCGTGTTCCACTGCAAATAGTTTGCACCGACGCACTATAAGCAGT
>NZ_JAVCWL010000047.1:0-49129 GCF_030846505.1 Massilia pseudoviolaceinigra
CGGCCTGGGATTTGGAGAAGCCTGCCTCTCGCAGGAACTTCTCAAATTCGGAAAGGCTCGGCAGCCGGCCGGCCTCCAACATGCACTTGACGTCGGCCACGCGGGCGTCGTCGTTCATCGGGTTGGTGACCACGCTGATTTCGACCAGGTCCAGCTTCTGCAGGGTGTAGACGCCGGTGTCCTTGTTGACGCTGTAGTCCTTGACGCGGTACCCGATCGACAGACCTGTGATGGTCTTGGTGCTCATGCCCTTGTGCGCAAGGCGCGCATACGGCGCATCGTCGAGCCAGAGCGACGCCTCGCCCAGCAGGCCATGGTCGTCCTCTTTCAGCGCCTCCCAGGCGCCGATCGGCTGGTCCGGCTGGTGCTGCCACAGCACCGGCACCGTGCGGCCCGACTTCTGCCACTTGCCCAGGCTTTCCGCGAACGCGCCGGGGGCAACGATATCGCCGCCCTTGTCGACGACGTTGAACACCGAACCGTAGCCGGAAAAGTTGCCCTTGTCGGTCAGGCTTTTCAGCTCCAGATCAATCGATTTGTGGAGGATTTGCATCATCGTTTTCCTTGATTCCAAGCCAGGAGAGCACGGCCGACTTGGCCGCCTGGGCGGTGTTGGTGATTTTTCCCAGCAGCGAAAGCGGGATCAGGTTGCTTTGCACGGTCAGCTCGTCGCCGCCAGGCAGCGGTTCCAAGTTTTCCAGCGAGCGGCAGAAGTTCCGCGTGTAAATTCCGTTTTGCGTCATGGTGCTGTAGAGGGCGGCGCGCGACGCGCTGTCACCGCGCAACAGGCCCTCTACACTGTATTCTGAGAAGAAACGCATGCGCTCCGCAGGTTTCAGCAGCGATTTTGCGATGCCCTGCTCGATGCGCTTCATGTAGGCCCGCAGGACGTAGTCGATAAAGTTCTGATTGATCTGCTCGCGTCCGGTACCCCAGTTCGATACAGCGGTGCCGTGGCCGATCATCGACGGCGGCATGCCGAACCAGCGGCACAGGTCTTCCACGCTGAACGACCGCGTTTCGAGCATCTGCGCATCGGCCGGGTGCATCGAGAGTTGCGTGAACTCGGTGGCGCCCTCGAGCAACATCATGTTGCCGGTGCGGTCGTCACCAAACACAGCCCCCATTACCTTGCCCTTCGCCTGTTCGCGCTGGGCCGGGTCCAGATATTCCTTCATCGTGAGCACGCCGGACAAGCGCATGCCCTTGCCAAAGGTGTTGGCCGATGCGTTTTCGGCCGCCGTGGCGCCGCACATCGACCGCCAGCCGGCCGTAATCGGGGAAATGCCTACCAGCCCATCGGTGCCGAAGCCCTTGATATGCCAGATTTCGTCCTCGGTGAACTCCTTTTGCCCGCGCGGATCGGCGTACAGGTAGCTCACCGCGCCGTCCTGGCTGCGCCGCACGGTCATCAGGGCCGGGTTGAGCGGGTCCAGCGCCACGATGCGGCCGGCGGCGCCGTAGCTTTTCAGGCAGTACGCGTTCCCCCACAGGCAAATCTGCGATACCACCGCTTCCCAAAACTCCACGGCCGTCATGTCGGCGTTAGGCGAGTCGTGCAGCAGGTAGTACAGCGGGTGCTCGCGCGCCACCACACGTATTTCGCGCCCGTTCACCACCTTGCGCTCGTAGGTGATCAGCGGCAGCGTGGCGATCGTTTCCGCGATCAGGCGCACGCACGACCAGACCACCGACAGTTGCAATGCCGCGTTCACGCCTGGCGTGCCGCCTCGCACGTCGCCGAAGTTGATCGTGACGTCCTTGTTTGCGTCGCGCACGCCGCGGTAGGCGACTGCATCCCGGATCGAAAAGTAGATGCTTTTCAATGTCAAGCCACTGGCCGACATTGCCTTGCTGAATAATTTCATGTGTTATTGGTCCGAAAGGTAGTCGTCGAGGGAGCCACCCTTTTTAGGCTTGGCTGTCTGCATGATGCCGATCGCCATGACCGCAGCGACGATCAAGTCGATACGCCCGGTCGCCTTATCTTTGTCTAGCTTGCGATTGCCTGCGCCGTCTTCTGTCGTAACCGCGTTGCCGGCGCACATCGTCAAAATCTTGTGCCCGTTGTGAACGATCTCGTCGTTCAAAAGCATCCTTTCGAATTCCTCGACCGCTGGACTCATGTCCTTAAATCCCTGACCGAAAGGCTTCATCTCCGGCAGGCTAATTCCGTCATCGGACGCCATTGCCAGCAGATCCTCGATACGCCAGCGATCGTATGCGCAGGCGATAATCTCGAAGAAGTCGCTCATTGCCGACAATTTTTGCAGGATGACCCGCTTGCTGATCGCTCGACCTGGCGTCGTGTTGAGGATGCCCTGGGCTTTCCACTCAACGTAGGGCACCCGATCAGTATCAGCTTTGCGTTGCAGGCCGACGTCAGGCAGCCACCCATACGGGACCAGCTTCCAGGGCTCGCCGTCTACGATTGGCTCCACCAAAAACACCAGTCCTGTCAGATCGGTAGTGCTGGCCAGGTCCAGGCCGGCGAACGCGCGACGGCCGCGCAGCTCCTCGACATCAAATTCTTGCTTGGCGCCTTTCCAAATCTCATGGGAAATCCATGGCGATTCGGCTTCCGTCCACTGGCAAAAATTCAGCCGACGGACGAGTGCTTCTTTGGATGGCATGCCTTTCGCCTCCGTGACCTGCTCACGGATGTATTTGTACCCAGGTAAATTCGCATCCTGCAGCGAGGGATTTGCCTTCGGCCAGCAAGCCTCGTCGAGGAATGGATCGTCCGCCTCGTCCAACCCGCAAATGTAGGTGAAGAATCCGTCATCGATCACCTCACCACGGGCTACTCGCCCGCCGTACTCGTGGTAAGCCCAGCATGGGCCGTTGCGCCCGCTGCCGGCGTTGGTGATCATAAAGATCATCGCCTGGCGCCGCGACTTGGTGCCGGCGCGCAGCATCTCTACAACGGTATTCGTCCGGTGCTCGTGCAGCTCGTCGACCAGCGCGATGTGCGGCCGCGGCCCCGACTGCCCGTCATCACTACTGATCGGTCGGAAGAACGCGCCTTGAGCGAGATAGGCCAGATTCCAAACCTTCTCGCCCGTACCACTCTTAGTAATCCGCTTTGTGAGCTCCGGAGACTGGTCGCACATCGCCACCGCGTCCCGGAACAGGATCATCGCCTGGTCTTTTTTTGTCGCGGCGCTGTAAATCTCGGCTCGTGGCTCCCCATCAGCGACTAGCCCCTTCATTCCAATGCCAGCAGCGAGCGGTGATTTGCCAGACCCCTTCGCGGTCTCGACGTATGCCACTCGAAAGCGACGATACCCGTCGTCGCCATGCCAGCCGAACAGTGAACCGACTATGAATTTTTGCCATGGCAGCAGCTCGAACGGCACGCCTTCAAAATCGCCACCGTTCAGCTTCAGCACATTCCGGTAAAAGCGCTGGGCCTTGTTCGATGCCTCCAGATTCCAGACCAACCCGCGCTTGGCGCCCTCCGTCAGGTCGTCAAGATGGCGGGCGCACTGGGCACGTACGTCCGGTCCAGCAACCCGCACGCCGTCTACAACTGACTGCGCGTATTCCGTTACCGCATCATCCGAAGAACTCGGCGAGCGGGTCTGTTTTGTTTTCTTCATCTGGTGTCGCGTGCACTTTCGAACGGGCAGCCGGGGTCAGGCCGAACTCCACCAGGTAGGACTTGAACTGCGCATCGGCAGCACGGAGTTGATTGACGGCTGGGTTTCCTTTGATGAGGGTGTCGCCCTGCATCGTCGTTGTTGTGTAGGTGCGGCCGTCACGCTCGATGAGCAAACGGCACTTCAAAATGTCTGTGTAGCAGTCGACCAGGCGCTCAAGCGCGAAACTGTCCGCTTCCGTGAGCACCCCCATACGATCAAGCAGAACGGAAAGCCGGCCCCACGCAACTTTGCCGCTGTCGTCAAGGTGAGCTGGGCACGACGGAATTTCGCGCTTCGGCTTGGGCTCATTTTTCGGCAACCCTCGCTTTCCCGGGTTGCCTTTTACCAACTTCAATGCGGTTGGCGTCGGGCGTCGTCCGGCCATAATTTCTATTCCAGAAAAAAAGTTTCAATTCGCGGTTGTGCGTATCGAGGGAGAGCGCGGTCCTGTGTGGGCCAAGTCCCTGAAGTTTGGACATGCCCCCGTGGCAACATTTCTCGGAAGAACGTTGCATCAGAAGAATGTTTCGTTGAATGCATCACTCCGAGCCAGGCCATCCGTCTTCCCTGATCGTCAACTTCGGCCGCTTGGTCTTTCCCTGCTCGGCTTCGGTCTTCACCTCGTGGCACGGTGCGCAGATCGCCTGGAGGTTGCTCGGGTCGTCTGTGCGTGCGTCAGACCATCGCAGCGCCGCGCACTTGGCCTTGCTGATGATGTGGTCGACCGCGTACGCGATGACGCCGTAGCGGCCCGCCTTGAGGCAGACCTGACACAGGCCGCCGTCGCGCTCCATCACTACCTTACGGACTCGATCCCATGCTGCGCCGTAGCCGCGCTCTTGCCGGGATAGCTTCGACCAGGCCATCGTTATGCGTATTCCTGGCCACCAGCGCTGTGCTGCGCCATGTATGCGGCGTGTGCAGCCTCGGTGCGATCACGCATCCATGCATCGAAGTCGTCGGTAGGCAACGAGCTGTAGGTCATGAGCGAACCGCTGCACTTTGGCTCTGCTGGTACAAGGTTGTATCGCGCCATCAGGGTAATGAAGTCGGGCCCGATATCAGGGCAGTACTCGCACGCGACGGTTACCAGTTCGTCGGCCTTCACGCTCAGGGTGACGCTGATCGTGTGCTTTGGCAGCCCAAGTGCCGCGATCAGCTCTACCCCAATGTCCCGTCCGGTGATCGCCATACTAGCCGCACACCGGATTGTGCGTCGACGTGCGGGTGACGGTGCCGATTTCCGTGTAGGTTTTGAGCGATTCCTGATACAACTGCGAATCACGATCAGCCTTCTTTGCATTGGCCGCCATGATCTCGGTCTGGGTCTCCAGCTGCGCGAGGATCCTGCTGGAACAATCGGTGCGGTTGACCACGCGCATCTCGATGCCACCTTCGAGCAGCAGCACCTTGACGCCGTCAGGCAGATCGGCCAGGCCCCTCTCCTTGAGGCGGTCGCGCTGCTCTTTGTCGAGAAACTTGGAATAGCTGAGCACCACCGTATCGCCGGCCGCAGCGTTGAACTGCATAGGGGCGATCGACACGGCCACCTGCTCACGCCCGAATAGGCGGTCCAGCATATTTTTCCACATCAGTGCTTCTCCTCATGTTGGTTGGTAGGAAGTGTCACCGCCTGCTCTACGCGAGTACCCGCGGTACCCTGCGGTGGGAGTCCGTAGCCATGGTTCATCGGTGACTGCACCCGCTATTGCGAGTCGCACCGCTGGAGTGCGATGGCGCGGTCGTGAGTTGAATCGAGTGACCGGAGCCGAAACATAATCCCTTATGAGCAGGAACGTCCGCTCATGATAAATTGCCAATTCCACTCGACAATTAAGAAGGAAATCCCATGAGTCTCAACCGTGATTTACAGCTTGAATTGCTAAAACTTCTTGCCGACCGCTACCCGGACCCAGTACCCGCGAATGAGTTACTTAACGACAACCCACTTACGACGCGAAATCTCTATTACCTTGCAGAGCACGATTTGGTCGAGGGTCAGCTTTCGCAAAATGTCGGGCTGAGGGTCGCGAAATTTCGTCAGGCGAAAATCACCGCGAAAGGCATGGATTTTCTTGCTGATGACGGCGGCCTTTCAGCAATTTTGGGTGTGGTGACAGTCAAACTTCACGACGACACAATCCGGAATCTGATCGCGGCACGCATTCAGGATTCAGATCTTCCGGCTGAAGAAAAGACTGGATTGCTGAATCAGTTGCGAGAGCTGCGCGGCGAGTCCATAAAACACCTGACAATGAAATTATTGGATGCGGGACTGGACAATGCTTCGAAAGCACTTCCACTAATTCAAAGAGCCCTTGAGGCGTTCCAGTAATGACCTCTTCGCCGCGCCGCTCGTAGCGGGCATAGCCGATCGGTTCCGTAACGCCCTGCCGGCTCAGGGCAAGCCAGAACTCATTTAGTGGGGTGTCGATGACAAGGAACGTCTCAGTAGAGCAGGAAAAGGCACGACTGGACACCTGAACCATGCAGGACGGCTTTAACGAGACAGCATTATTGCTTGACGTCTTGCTGGTGCAGCCGATGGGGATTCTGTTCGTCATGGCTCGGCTTCCGGTTCGTTGTTGTGCGGGATCAGTCCCCATCCCAGCTGTCGGCGTATCTCGTCGGCTGATGGCGGCGGCTCGTGTTCGGCGTGCGTGCGCTGGTCCATGTATTCGCGCACCAGGCGCTTGTCGGGCTTGGTGGTCTGCGTCATGGCCTGCCTTGCGGTGTATGGCGGTAGCTGTAGGATTCGAACCTACGCACCCTTGCGAGTGGACGGCTTAGCAAGCCGCTGCCTTCGGCCTCTCAGCCAAGCTACCTGTAATCTGGCAAACCGTATGGGGATCGAACCCATCTACGCAGCGTGAAAGGCTGCTGACCTCACCTGAAGTCGAACGGTTCATTGGCAGAAGATGAGGGAATCGAACCATCGGCGTTTCCACCGGCACGGTTTTCAAGACCGCTTTGCGCCCTGCGCGCCATCTTCCAATGCAAAAAGCCAGCGATCCGCAAGGAAGCTGGCTTATTTCCGGGCGCAAGAAGTCCCGATGGCGACTATTCTACTATGCCGAGCCGTGATGTCAATGATCTGTGAAGCTTATTTACTCAAGTTCAAAAACTGGATTGACGCACCGGCGTACAAATTTCTTGCTCCCACGCTCCGCAGTGCTATGCATGGTTGCACCATACGGTCCACTCGATCTCCTGGCAGTGTCCGCCGGCCAGAATCGGAGGTTCGTGCCACACTGACATTTGATTGCATGTGCTAACCCAGTTGACAACGTGGCCATGAACTGGCGGCGAGCCGCCAGCCGCATTGCTTCCCTAATGTCCCCGAAGTCTGCTAGGCATCCAAGCAGGTAAATGAGCGGTCTGGGTATTTCTTTTCAAAGTCCTTTGCAGCCAACCTGCAAGCTGTCCAACTTTTGTATCTACCGTGATCACGTAGATCTAGTCCGTTCTTAGCAGTGGATTTGAGGTTGTATTCCTTAGCAGCGTGAGCCGGTACCGCAAAGGTTAGCATGCATACGATTGCAAAAAGTTTAATCATGACTCTCCCCAAGTAATTTTTGCGAAAACTCGCAGTTACATAGTGATACAAAAATAATAAAAATGAAAAACTATTGTGATTACATATACGTGTCTGTTGTTTGCACGCGACTGCTGGGCAGGACTCTTAGCGCCCCCCCCTTTTTCTACGTCGCCCTACTTGCGAAGCAGATGCCGCATCTTGATGTTGAAGCGCTGCACTGCGATCTGCCAGAAGGACCACCAGGCGTCCGCAGCCGAAGAGCGGTAGGTACCTTCCGCGCATTGTGATATACACTTCCTGCAGACGATCAACGCCTGACGGACGTCTGCCTTGTCTCGAGCATTGCTATCAGTCTCACCTTCCCGGAAAAGGCGGTGTCGCAGTTAAATGAGCCAGATACCCGAAAATAAAGCTCCCACAGTAACAACGAGGTGAACCGGGAAGAAAGTGCGAAGGCCCCAACGGAATGCGAGCGCCCGCCGATTGCAAAATCATTTTCGCGGCTAGCGTGAGCATAAGCGCGCCGCTGGTTGCATTAGCTATGCGTCAGTATTTCAACACGCCACTCGGTCCTTGAGCAGCCTGAACAGGCTGTCAACCGCCTGATCGAACACCTTGGCGAAGTCCGCGCGCCAGACGCCGCGTGTCTTGAGGCCGTAGTGCGTCATGACCGCCTCGCGCTCGATGACGCACAGGTCCCAGACCGCCGTGTGCACCTCGCGCACCAGGCGCTTGTTGACCTCGATTTCCATGTCCTCGAAGCTGTGAATGCGTGCGTCTGGGGCGCCCAGGCATTGCCGTGGCGCGCCTTCGGCAATCGGTTCACCGGTCCTGATCCATTCGGCCCATCCGTCCAGCAGCCGCAGAACGTTCTCGTAATGCTCTTGTGCTACGGTCCCGCGCACCGCCGGCGGCAGCGTGGCAACGCGAACAGGCTTGAGCGCCGGCGGCGCGCTATCCCCGGTTACGTCGACGAAGACGATGTCGGGCACCGGTGGCGTCTTGACGGGCCAGCGCAGCGTGAGTGTCGGGCGCTTGCTCATGGGCGTACCTCGACGCTTTCGGCTGCTGTCCGGGCCAGCGCGGCGCTGTGGCACGCCACCAGGATCAGATGCCAGTCATCGCGGCGGGTCCAGTACGTTGCGCGGCACCAGTTCACTTCTTGCATGTCGAACTCCTTCATTTTCAGTAACTCCATCAGGCGCTGCTCTATCTTTCCCGGTATCGGTCGATCGCTTTTTGTCATGCATTTCTCTCGGCCATAGTTGTCATTTAGAGGGGTTGGTTGGAACCCCTCCGCAGTCGGTACGTATGAGGGTTAGGTGTTCCTGGCCCCGAGCAAAATCAGCAAAAACTTGTATCGAAAGTGACGTATTCACGGATGGTCAGTTCCGCTACGGCTCGCCCAGGCCGCCCCCTCGCTCTTTCGATTGACGCACTCTGGTGAATGCGCCTGCCAAACGAGCCAAGCATTCCAACTCTGTACCTCTGTTCGCTCCGGCCTGTGCTCTCAGGCCTCGGCAAGGCCCCCTCTGCGCCTTGTTCGTGCTGTGCCTTGGTGCTCGACGGTGCTGTCGGTCTTTTTGCGGTGTGAGCCGATTCAGACCCTTGCACGTTTTTTGAGGTGTCGTCCGCTCCACCTGGCGCCGCGCGTTCGCTTGGCTCGGTCAGCCCGGCGAAATTCGTCGAGCTGGTACCGCATTCGGCTTCGAACGAAATTCGCACGAAGTCGGATGCGGGCTGCTTGCCCTACTTCGCGCGCAGCAGCCGCGCTTCCCACATCACCTTCAACTTGATATCGGCGAACACGCTCGCCTGCACCTGGAGCACCGTGCGCTTGCGGGCGAAGCTGTATGCCTGACCTTCCAGCGCCAGCTCCATCTGCTCCATGGCGTAGTCGTTCCAGTCAGTGCCGTTGCAGGCCGGCGCCGCGACGCCCACGCCCAGCAGCTCGGCGGCGGCGTGCGCAGCATCGAGGCCAGGGTTGCGGCCAATGCGTGCAGCTGTCTCCAGGTCGTTGTCCGCGCATACGACGCCCATCCCGAACCGGTCCATGCGCTCGGCGACGACAGGAAGATTTCCGGCGTTGAAAGCGACAACAACACGGCAGTTCGGGATGGCTTGGAAGACGGTCAGGCCGGTGGCGAAGCCCTCGACCAGCACCGTGACGACGGCATTAGGCCGCTCGATGGCGTAATAGGCGCACTTCGTGGTGGCGCCGAAGTGGAATTTCTTCTCGCCTTCTGGCGAAATGCGCTGCACGCTGAGAATCTTCCCGTTGTAGAGCATCGGAACGACCAGCCAGCCTTTGTGATCGACGCGCAGGCCGACGCAGCCGGCCACGCCGAGGCCCTTGCCCACCAGGTAGGGATGGCTATCACGGAGCGGTGCGCAGCGGTCATAAAAGGCGCGCGCACCCAGGGTGGCTTCGCACAACGCGGCGCGGCGTTCAGCCTGGCGGCGGGCGATGGCGGTGCGGTCGATGGGGGCGGCAAGCGCAGCGACGTCGTCACTGGCGCGCCACATCAGCGGCTCGGCGTGCACGGCGTAGTCCTGGCACCAGCCGACCAGACCGTCGTCGGCCAGCTTGATGCTGCCGTTCCTCTTGCGCGGATGGCTCTCGGTCTTGCACCGAATCCAGCGGCCAGGCGTGAAATTGTCCGGCACGATGATGCCGTTCGCCTGGACGAATTGAAGGAACTCGCTCATGCCCGTGCCGCCCGTGCCTTCTCGGCGATCTTGCGCGACGTAAGCCAGCCGCGCACCTTCTTGCTCGGCTCTGCTGCGGGCGTGGCCTTCATTTCGGTATCCGGCCAGTCGCCGAACTTGTCCTTGAACTTGTGCGACGCCCACCCGAGACTCCATCCCTTGCTCTCAGCGACAAATCTCAGGCCGGAATAGAACTCCTTTTTGTCGTCCACCGATGGCGCCGACTTCTTGCCCTTTACCTCTTTAAGCACACCGGCAACCTGTTCGATGACAGCTGACTTTTCGTACGCGGCGCCGCACGATGGGCACGTCGGCGCAGCATCGTGGACGTGAAAGCACGCCGGGCACTTAACCGGTTTTTTCTCAGCCTTCTTCGGCGGCACCTTGGCTTCCTTGGGCTTGCCGTCGTCCAGCTCGTCAATGCCGTTCTCGAAAAAATGCTGCACATCGGTCCAGAAACGCATGCAGTTGCCGCTGTGGTCGAGCACGATCGCTTCGTGTTTTCCTGTGCTCTCTGAACAGCGCAGCACGCGACCCAGCATTTGGATGTGGATCGCAAGCGCCTTGCGCAACGGGCGAGCCATAATCAGCACCTCAATGTCGGGCACGTCAAAGCCGCGGGTCAAGCTCTCAATGCTGATGAGGCCACGAATGTAGCTGTCTGGCTTGCGGAACTCGGCGACGGCAGCGACCTGTTCGTCGTCGGTCTGACGATAGGTATACAAGCCGCATATCACACCGGCCATCATGAACTGGCGTTGAAGCTCTTCCGCGTGTGCGACGGACGATGCGAACGCGATGAACTTCTTGTCCTGGCCATGCTGCTTGTAGCCCTGGATGACGTCACCAATGATGGGCAGCGAACGCGATTCGACTTCCCTCTCGACCCACTCACCGGTGTTAGACACTTCGGCGCCGGTCATGTCTGGCTCCGATGCAGCAAAGACGCGGAATGGTACGAGGCGCTTCTCGGCGATCAGTTGGTTCGTGGTCGCCGCGTTGATGACGTGGTCGAAGTACTTGCCGAGTCCCTTTGTAAAGGGTGTCGCGGTCAATCCGATCGTGAAACAACCGCGTTCACCGCGACGCTGCGTCAGGCGCTTCTTGAGCGATGTCGGCAACACGTGGCATTCGTCGATCACCAGCAGATTAACGTCGAGCGGCGCGTCCTTTAGCGTTGCCAAGCTGACGATCTGAATCGGATTGTTGCGGTCGGCACGCGGGTTCTGGGCCTGCATGATTCCGTGATCCAGTCCGTACCGGTCAAACCGTTCCGACGCCTGGTTGACAAGCGCGATACGGTCCATGGCGAAAGCGCCGCGCTTGTAGTTCTGCCGAACTGTCTTGAGGATCGCTGTCGCCAACTCGGTTTTTCCGAAGCCACAGGGCGCCTGGATCAGAATATTCTTGTAACCGCTCACAAACGCGTGGTGGAGCGCTTCAATTACGGCCGTTTGCAGTGGAAACAGTTTCAGTTCTTGAACCATCATGCCCCCTGCGTAGCGCGAACGATGCAGCGCTCGATTTCGCCGTTAGTGTCAACGTCGGCCACACGACGAAGGCGCTTGAGCAGCTTGTCGAACTTCACGACCTGGTCGTTAGCTTTCAGGAAGTCGTTGCGGTGCGAAGTAGCCAAGCTGCGCGCCTCGTGAAGTTCACGCAGAAGGGCATCGATGCGGGCGCCCTGGTCCGTGCTGCCAAGCGCTGTAACCTGCGCCTTGAGTTCTGTAATTTCCTCGCGCAGCGCCTCGTTTTTACTCTCCAGGGCACTATTTAATTCTTCGAGGTCCGGCACATGGCCATCGTCCAGCCCGTCGATGAACTGAGCGATGGATGCGGAGCCGGCTGATGCGGCAGCAGGGACGCCGAGGTCGAGGATGTCCTCTGCTGGCACGGGACCGCCACCAGCGGATACACACGGCTGTGACACGGTTGCAGGCTCGACTGGCGGAGAAAACGGCGGTTGCGTGGCGAGTGCGAGTGCGGCTGGCTTGCCGATCTTCGCCGTATCCATCTGATAGGTAGCGCCGTTCCGCGTGACATCACGAACCGTATCTTGTGATCGATCACAAGATGGCTTGCGCGACGTTGACACGCGCGACACGTACTCGCGGCTCACGTGGCAAGCGGCAGCAATCTGCATCTGAGTCCAAGTCGACCATTCCGGGTCGTCAAGCATTTCCTCGACAGCGCGCTTTTTGTCCGCAGCGGATCGCGGCAGCCCGTGCGTTGCGTTGGCGCCGAACGAGAACAATTTTGCGTCGCGATAAGTGCCGGCGCGAACATCGCACCGGATCTCAGCGAGGCCGGCAGCGCGGTGCGCATGGTAGCGGTGGAACCCATCAGCCAGCCATCTGCCTCCTTCGCTACCGTCAGCAAACACGATTGCAGGCGGGAACTCGACGCCCTGCTCG
Source organism: Massilia pseudoviolaceinigra (assembly GCF_030846505.1). Lineage (NCBI taxonomy): Bacteria > Pseudomonadati > Pseudomonadota > Betaproteobacteria > Burkholderiales > Oxalobacteraceae > Massilia > Massilia pseudoviolaceinigra. The sequence goes on from NZ_JAVCWL010000047.1 coordinate 12,306, forward strand.
AGCGCGAGTTTGTATTCGCCTACCGTCGCGTCGTCAGTTTTTGCGCGGGCCTGAGTGCCGGCAAGGATGTTGATCTCGTCGAGACGCAGCTTTTGAATGTTGCTCATAACAGACCTCAGAACGGGCGGTCGGAAGGGTCGAATGCCGGCCCTGGTGGCGGCGTTGGAACGATGCTGACCTGCGCGTGAGCTGTGATGGACAACGTGTCCAGGCCGACCTGCCGCTGGGCCATCAGTCGTCGTATCAACGCGCGGATTTCGCCGGCAGGAATGAAGGCCAAGCACGACCTTTCCTCGTGCAGGATTTCGAAGTCAGACAAACCGTCGCTGAGCAGGTAGTCGAAGAACTGATCGAGAAGAAAAGGCTCGTTCGGGCGATTCTTCTGACCAAGGACGACGACATACTCAGTCATGCCCTGCCATTGTTCGGTCTGAAAGCTCGCAGGAACCTTCTTGCCTTCGCGGTCGATGACGTAGCCCAGGTCAATGAACAGAGGCGCACTCATCAAGCGCCCCACAATTCAAAGCGATTGAACGCGCGGACGACCGTCGCGCCCTTGATCAGCTCGCGGCAATACAGCTGGATGACGGTGCGTTTGATGATGGTTTTCATGCTGTTCTCCAAAATTTGGGCGTAAAGGGGCCTTGCGCCAAGCGGAAGCCCGGCGGCGGCGCTACTAATTTTTATGAGGAGCCCTTAGGTAGGCGTAGGTTCAGTTAGTCCAGCACAACACGCCTCGTGCAAAGCGCAGATAGCCTTGAACGTCGAGATTTTGCAGTCATCTTGACCGTTCAAAATTCGGTTGACAGTAGGCTGAGTGGTCCCGAGCTCAGCGGCGAGTCGGACTTGCGACCACTCTTGCTTGGCCTTGATTTCCCTCAAGAGGGTTGAGATATTTTTGTCCATACGCCCATTCTATTCATGAATGAGTAGATATGCAATGCATTCTCAAATAAATTTGTTGCGCTGACCTATACGCGTATGTATCATGGAAGGATGGACATCTCAAATCGACTAGAAGAAGCAATGCGCGATGCCGGATTCGCGTCCCAAAGCGCGCTATCGCGCGCCTCCGGTGTGCCCCAGCCCACAATCAATCGAATTGCGCGTGGTGCTGGATCGAAAGGCCCAGAGGCACACACCCTCACCCTCTTGGCGGAAGCGTGTAACGTCAACTTCCAGTGGTTGCATGAGGGGACCGGGCCGAAATTCCGCTCACCGACTAACGAACTGCATGAAGACTTCCGCAAAATTATCGTCTTGGAGGATGGCGAAGAAGACCCGCGCTTTGTCTCTATTCCGATGGTCACCCTGCGTCTTTCTGCTGGCGTTACAGGCTTTCAGACCGAGCCTGACTATCGAGACGGTGGCGGCGTGTTGGTGTCGGCCGAGTGGATCGACAAATGCCGGTTTGCCTCGACGCATTTGGTGGCTATGAAGGTTCGCGGGGAGAGCATGGAGCCGTCGCTGTACGAGGACGATATCGTGATCATCAACACAGCCGACAAGAAGCCAGTCGATGGTCACGTGTATGCGGTGAACTACGAAGGTGAGGCCGTCGTGAAGAGGCTATCCCGGGACGCGGGCATGTGGTGGCTGGAATCGGATAATCCGGACAAGCGCAAGTTTCATCGCAAGCTGTGCCAGGGTGAGGGCTGCATTATTGTGGGTCGCGTTGTAAGAAAGGACAGCCAGCACATCTGAGCCACGCGACGTAGGAACGCAACACATTGACCCGCCCTGAGCGGGATTTTTTTCGTTCAATCTATTCAACCTTTAATTAATTATCCATTCGGGTATTGCTAATGCTTAATCAATCGCGTATACTTGATCCCAGTCAACAAGGACAAAACCTAAGTTCATATCAATGATTTGCGTGAAGGGTAGTTCGGTGAAGAGGATTAAGAGCCTTGCGAACCAGCAATTTCAGCGGTTATTTCCGTGAGCACAGCGTTGAGTTTCGCTGCATGTTCGCGGTTTAGGCGCGCTGCATCCTCGTCACTTATCGCATATCGGGCAGTGTGTTTTCGAAGCATCTTCAACTGCGATTTGAAAGGCGTATTGGATTCCACAACCTCGACGGGAAGGCACTTAATTGCCTCCTCAAATGCCGAGGTCAGCAAGATCAAGTCAAGCTTTCCAGCAAGCAATTCGACTTCAAGCCGTGCGATACCGCGGTTGGCCGCAGCCCCAGCATCAGTGGGGGAAGATTGAGATGAGCTAAAACTGTTTTCCAGTCGATGAACAATTTCCGCGTTCATTGACCGCCCAGACGAGACGGCGGCCAACTCCAACTGGGAACGAAGCTCAACCTGCATTCGCACACCAAACGGGGCAATATGAGACGTGGGAAGACGCGTATTTGTTGGAATGGACATAGCTACAGAGTGTAGTCAAAAACGGCTTGACGTGATAGCTTCATAGTGTAATCATTACAGCCTGTAATCACACCGTAAGAGACGACATGACTAGTCCAATTCCCCCATTCGGCCTGAGGTTACCGCCAGATCTTAAAAAATGGCTAGCTGAACAAGCTGCATTGAACCGGCGAAGCCTGAACAGCGAGATCACGAAGAGGCTGGAGGATAGCAGGGCGCTACAAAGTCGGAAGCACAAACAGAAATCATGCTCACTTGCCGAGCAAAAAAGTGATGCGGATTGAGGATTTAGCAATACTGACTGATTGAGGACGGCTTGCAGGCCGCCCTCCAGTCATTACAAACTTACCTGATGGCCAGGTAAGTCGGGGTATTGAATGTTTGCAGCATTCAGCACCTTTTGGAGCAGTGCGCACTTTTTTGGAGAGACCAAATGCACAAAACGAATGTTAACACCGGGGTTTTAGATACGCAAGCGGATATTTTGGCGAACGCGCTATCAATTTCTGACGCGGTTCACCAGCAGTCACAAGATATCGAGACGCAAATTCTCGACGCCAAAATTCTTATCGAGGCGATCTTCACCGCTATTGACGGCATGCACGGCTTGCCATCGAAGGCGATGCACAGCGTCAACATGATCAACTGCTTTGCCACTTGCGCATTGCGTAACATAGAGTTGGCAACCCAAGCGAACAGCGCCGTCTTGACTATGACCGCTAGAGGTGCAGCATGAGCGCTGCCAATCCGCACTTCCATAGAATCGAGCGCGCACCGTACGAGCTCGGCTGCTTGCTGCGCAGGCTGCCACGCTATTTGTCTGACCCGGCTCTGACCGATGAGCAGCGCGAATTGGCTGCGGCTGCTGGCCACCACGCCAGTAACTACAGTGCCTCCCTGCTGGCCGGCCTGGAATCGCTGGGGCGCGTCATCTGGAGTGCCGCTCTCAACGAGGAACAGCAGGTCGAACGCCGTGATTTCGCCGACGTGGGCCAAATGGTGGCCACACTGGCCACCCAGCTCCAATACCTGAACTACCTGCACGGTGAGGTCGAACTTCACATCCACCGTGAGAAGGGAGCAGTAGCATGAGCGCCGCGACCAATGCCGTGCCGGCGGAAGATATCCGGCCGATTCACCATCCGTTCTCGTGGGTACCTAACGCAAAGACGGACGACGTTAACGCCCATTTTGCCGCGCTGACGTTCGACGTATGTAATGGCGTGCAGACCTACCTGGAGCTGGTGCAATCGACCGATATGGCGTTGCAAGCGAATTCCTTGGGCAGCGATGTCGATCCTCTACTCAGCAGGGTTGACCGAGAGCAGCTCTTGCTGCTGGCGACGGCGGCTGTGCAGATGCTTGGTAAGCAGGCTTTCGAGCGTGCCGACGACCTGGACAACCAGGCGCGCAAGGCCACAGCCATGAAGAAAGGAGCAGCACGATGAGCAGCCGTCAACCGCATGAGGTGCTGGCTACGCGGCCGGCGCGCACGATCAGCGAACTGGTCCCGGTCGGCACGTCGACCATTGGCGGCAAGGTCGTACAGACGACTAATGCGCGCGACTTACGCGCTTTTCTTCAAATCGGCAAAGACTTCTCCGCCTGGGTCAAAACTCAAATCGCACGCGCCCGCTTGGTCGAAGGACGGGACTTTGTAAGCTCCCCCTCAAGGGGGAGCTCAGGCCAGCACACGGTCGAATACCACCTGACACTTGAGGCCGGGAAGCACGTGGCCATGCTATCGGAAACTGATAATGGTTTCGAGGTACGCGAGTACTTCATCGAATGCGAGCGCCGTGCGCTTTCTACGGTGCCTGCGTTGCCGAACTTCGCCGACCCAGCGGCAGCAGCGCGCGCCTGGGCCGATGAGGTGGAGGCGACGCGTGCAGCTGAGGGCAAAGTGCAGCAGCTGGAGCACAAGCTCGCCGATCAGGCGCCGGCCGTGGCCGGGTTCGATCTGATCGCCAGCGCTGACGGCACGCTGTGCATCCGCGACGCTGCGGCCGCTCTGCAAATGCGCCAGTGCGACCTTACCGACTACCTGATCAGCAAGGCCTGGATTTATGAGCGGGTAGGCGCAGAAGGGTACAGGGCTTACCGCACGCGGTTGCAGGCACTCGACCTGAAATACAAGACCTTCGGATATGAGAGCAAGACCTCTGGCGAGCGGAAGGTGCGGCAGCAGGTTCTTATCACGCACAAAGGCCTGACCACGCTGGCAAAGCTGATTGCGTCGGAAGCTGCCGAGGCGAAACTTGCCGCGGCGACCAAACATCACCAGCACCAGCTGAGCATCGGCCCCGAGTAGCCCTCGCCGGCCACCGGCAACCGCAAAAAAAGAAGGCCACCTGGCGCGCAGACGCCGGATGGCCTGTCACAGCCAAAATATTTGAAAGCATGCTATGAACGACCAGAAAGATACCACAACGCTGGCCACTACGAAAGGCGGTGCAGCGTGAGCGCCGGCATCGACGAAGTAGGCGTCAGACGCTTGGCTGGCCTGGCCAACGTAATCAGCGCGCTACTGGCCGCGATCCCAATCTTGCAGCCTGAGAGCAGGGCGGATGCGCTGCAAACCTGCGCCAGCATGGCGGCCGATGTGGCCGACGAGCTGGAGGCTATTACCCGATTTGAACCAGAAAGCAAACAATGAACCAACCAAAAAAATTCCTGCGACTCCCAGCCGTGATCGACATCGTGGGCATCCAACGTACAGCGATTTACGAACGAATCAAGGCTGGAACATTTCCCAAGCCGATCAGCTTGGGGCCGCGTGCAGTTGTCTGGGACTCAAGTGAAATCGCCGGTTGGCAGGAGCAGTGCATCGCATTGGCAAAGTCGCGTACCCACAATTAACGATGTGGGTAGAAATGTGGGTACGCATTATGAAAAAAGCCCCGTCATAGGGGCTTTTTCTATTAAATGGCGGAAGCGGTGAGATTCGAACTCACGAACGGCTCACACCGTCGCCAGTTTTCAAGACTGGTGCCTTCAACCACTCGGCCACGCTTCCTGCAGAACGCGATTATACAGAAAACCCCCGTTCTTGGGCAGTAACACCTTATCCGATGCCCGATTCCATGGCCACCACCCCGACCAGACCCGGCTCCGCCGACACCCCGGCCGGCGCCTCCGTGATCAGGTTCTCCGGCGTCAGCGCCGTCGCCGCCACCCCTTGCAGCGCCATCATCGTCAGGAATCCCCACGCGGCACCGGCCGCACCGTCGGCATCGAACTGGACCAGCGTATCGGCCCCGCTTTGCAGGTACCTCAGCACCCCGCTGGCGAACGGGTCGCCCGGCGGAACCGCACCCGCCAACAGGGCCGACACGTCGATACGGTCGCCGCCCGCCCCCACCGCAAAATCCCGCACCGTAAACGTGCTCGTTCCCAAGGTACCGACCACACCGAAGCGGTCCGTACCAGCCCCGCCAATGGCGCTGATCTCGTTCGAGTTCTGCGTTTCGCGCAGCAGGATGATGGCGTCGTCGCCATCGCCACCGTTGGCCACCACCCGCCCGCGCGCAAGGTAATCGTTGGCATTGATCTCGATCAGGTCGTTGCCGCTGCCGCCGAATGCGCCCACATCGCCGTCGCTTTGCACCTTGAGGATGTCGTTGCCGCGGCCGCCGTTGAGCAAGCCGGACATGTCGACCGCGCGCATCAGGTCATCGCCCGCCCCGCCGTCAAGCACATCGTTGCCACGGTAACCCGACATCGTGTCGTTGCCGCTGCCGCCGTTGAAGACGTCGTTGCCGCCGTCGCCAAACATCAGGTCGTCGCCCTCGCCGCCGAACAGCTGGTCGTCGCCTTCGTGGCCCGCCAGCAGGTCGTTGCCGCGCCCGCCGGTCAACGTGTCGTTGCCATCGTGCCCATTCAGGTAGTCGCCGCCCGCGCCGCCGTCGATCACATCGTTGCCCGAGTAACCGTTCAAATCGTCGTTGCCGTCGCCGCCGCTGAGGAGGTCGTCGCCGAGTTGGCCCCATAGCTGGTCGTTGCCCGCGCCGCCGTAGATGGAGTCGTTGAGCACGCCAGCGAAGACCTGGTCGTCCCCGCTGGTTCCATACACCGTCATGCCATTGTTCGAGCCATCCGGGTTGTAGCCTTCGAAGAAGTTATTCGGCAGCACATCCTGCGCGCGCACGCCGGTCAGGGTCGCGATCGTATGGAAAGTGCTGGCCGTGCCGGCCGCCCCGTCCTCGTCGAGCTGCAGCAGCGTGTCGTTACCCTGCTGCACCAGGCGCGCGATGCCGGCCACCCCGAAGGGATTGGCGAAGGATGACTCGAACAGTTGTCCCAGGCTGAACCTGTCGCCACCGGCGCCCGGCACAAAGTCGTCGATGATGATGTTTTCCTCGTGCACACGGTCGTAAAAGATGAACAGGTCGCTGCCGCTGCCGCCCGTCGCATGCACGGTCAGGGCCGCCGTTCCCGTGCCGAAGTTGATGCGGTCCTCGCCATCGCCGCCGGCCACCAGCACGTTGCTGACCACCACCCCGCCGCCGGCCATGGAAGCGACGAAGAGGCTATCCGTGCCCGCGCCGCCGTACAGGCTGTCGTTGCCCTCGCCGCCGGACAGCACGTCGTCGTCGGCGCCGCCATCGAGGCGGTCCGCCCCAGTGCCGAACGCGTCGAGCGAGTCGGTGCCCGGCCCGCCGACGAGGATGTTGTTGCCGCTGTCGTCGCGCAGCACGTCGCCGCCTTCGCCGCCACGCAGCAGGTCGTCGCCCTCGCCGCCGTTGATCCGGTCCCAGCCGGCATCGCCATCGATCAGGTCGCTGCCTTGCTCGCCGGCGATAGTGTCGTTGCCGGCGCCGCCGAATACGCTGTCGGCACCATCGCCGCCGAAGATGCGGTCGCCATCGCCCTCCTCCTCGTCGCCGCCGTCGATATAATCGTTGCCGCCCTCGCCGAACAGCAGATCGCCGCTGCCAAGGCCGAACAGTTGGTCGTCCAGCTCGCCGCCTTGCAGAAAATCACTGTTCTCGGTGCCGGTCAGGGTCAGGCCGGTCACCAGGAAATTGACAGGACGGCGCGGCCCGCCGTCGGGATCGGACATCATGAAAAATGTTGTCATGGAAATTCCTCAGGAAAGGTTGAATCGAGGCAAGCGGGCGCGCACGCGAACGCGGACGCCTATCATGCGCCCTTGCGTGGCGCGTGTCGAGATCCGGATGCCCGCCAATTTTTCCTGTCTGGAATAAGGACGTGTGCCCGGCACCCGCCCTTTCCCCGCGCCTGCTTAGCCGATCATGAACTCCACGGGCGCCACGCCCACCAGTGGCACCAGTGCCCCGGCAGCAGCCGCGCCAACCACGTTGTCGTCGCTCAGGCTGGTGGCGACGACATTCTGCAAGGTCATCAGCGTTTCCGCGCTCAATGGGCCGGCGGCGCCGTCGGCGTCGAAGCGCACCAGGGTCGCGCTACCGCTCTGCACGAACTGCAGCACGCCGGCGGGCGCCCCCAGGCCGCTCACATCGATGCGGTCGCCGAGCGTGCCGGCCGTGAAGTCCGTCACGGTCAGGCTGCCCAGGCGCCCTTCCCCGCGCAGCAGGTAGGTGTCGATGCCCGCGCCGCCGCTGGCGTTGACCGCCGTGTTCTCGCCCGCGCCGCGCGTGAAGATGATGGTGTCGGCTTCGTCGCCGCCGTACGCCACCACGCGCCCCGCCAGCGCCTGCTGCGTGCCGCGAATGTCGATGATATCGGTCCCGCGCCCGCCGAACAGGCCGCTGTAGCCGCTGCCCGTCACTTTGAGCAGGTCGTTGCCGTTGCCGCCGTTGAGCTGCGCATCGCCGCTGCCGCCGTCGAGGGTGTCGTCGCCCGCGCCGCCGTCGAGCACGTCGGCACCCGCGTCGGCATGCAACGCGTCGCTGCCGCTGCCGCCATTGACGACATCGTCGCCGGCGCCGCCGCGCAGGACATCGTTGCCGTCGCCGCCAGTCAGGTCGTCATTGCCGGCGCCGCCGTCGAGGCTATCGTCGCCGATGCCGGCGCGCAGGATGTCGGCGCCGTCGCCGCCGCCCAGCGTGTCGTTGCCCGCGCCGCCGTCCAGCGTGTCCTCGCCCAGGCCGCCCTGCAGCAGGTCGAGGCCGTTCGCGCCCTGAAGCACATCGTGATCGGCGCCGCCGTCGAGCGCGTCGTTGCCCTCGCCGCCCAGCAGGGTGTCGGCGCCGCCCTCGCCCAGCAGCTTGTCGTTGTCGTCCTCGCCTTCCAGCAGGTCGTTCCCCGCGCCGCCGGCCAGCGTATCGTTATGACGGTCGCCCCTGAGCACATCGTTGCCCTGGAAACCGTTCAGCATGTCGTCGCCCTGCCCACCGTCGAGCACATCGTTGCTGCGCCCGCCGTCGATGATTTCGTCGTAGTGCAGGCCGTCCAGCTTGATGCCCACCTCGGAGCCATCCGGATTCATGCCGCCCGCCACATGGTTGGCGCTGAGCTGGGATGGCAGGATGTTGCCGAGGGTGAGAATGGTGCGGAAGCTGGCGGCGCTGCCGGCGGCGCCGTCCTCGTCGAGCTGGAACACGGTATCGTTGCCGCTCTGGAGCACGCGCAGGTAGCCGAGCGCGCCGAACGGATTGCTGACGTAGTTGGCGGCCACCTGCGGCACCAGCGCGTCGAGGTCGATCACGTCGTTGCGGTAGCCGAGATGGAAGTCGCCGATGACCACGCGCTCGGCGTGCGCCCCGGGCGCGAACACAAAGGTGTCCAGGCTCTCGCCGCCGCTCGCCAGCACGCTTTGCGTGGCCAGTCCGGCGCCGAAGGTCAGGATGTCGTCGCCCCAGCCGCCGGACATGACGACGGTGCCGTCCGCGGCGCTGCCCTTGAGCTCGGCTGTCAGCTGGTCGTCGCCGCCGCCGCCGGCCAGCGTATCGTTGGCGCCGCCGGTCAGGGTGTCGTCGCCGTCGCCGCCGTCGACCTTGTCGCTGCCGCTGCCGGTGGCGACGATGGTGTCGGTGCCGAAGCCGCCGTTCAGCACGTTGTTGCCCTCGGCATCGGTGAGGATATCGTTATCCTGGTCGCCGCTCAGGTGGTCGTCGCCGGCCCCGCCGGTCAGGGTGTCGTTGCCGTTGCCGCCGGAAACGGTGTCGTTGCCGTCGTCGCCGCCGGCCACGTCGTCGCCCGCGGCGCCGTAGACGCTGTCGTTGCCGGCGCCGCCGCCGAGCAGGTCGCCGGCGCCGCTCTCATCGCCCCCTTCGACCAGATCGTTGCCGCCGCCGCCGAGCAGCGTGTCGCTGCCGCCCAGGCCGATGAGGTGCTCGGCCCGCGTATCGCCGCTGATGCTGTCGGCGCCGTCGGTGCCGGTCAGCACGCGGCTGAAAAAGGCGGCCGACGGATCGTAGCCCAGCTTGAAACTGGCGCTGGTCAGGCTGGTGGCCGTCACGTTGCGCAAGGTCATCACGTCGTGCATGGTGTAGGTGCTGCCGGCCACGCCGTCGGCGTCGTAGCCGATCACGGTGTCCAGGCCGCGCTGGGTCAGGCTCAGGTAGCGGTCGGCGCCGAACGGGTTGCCGCTGTAGTCGCTCGCGACGTTCAGCATGTACAGGTCGATCAGGTCGCCGCCTGCGCCGATCGAAAAATCGGTGACGACCACGTCCGACGCGTCGGCCGCGCTCGAGTACATGAAAAGGTAAAAGGTGTCGCGCCCGCTGCCGCCGGTCGCGTTCAGCCTGACATCCGGTCCGCCCGGGGAAATCGAAAACAGGTCGTCGCCGGCGCCGCCCGACAGCGTCATGCCGCCCCACTTTTTGGTGCCGTAACTGTTGTCGATACGCAGGAGATCATTGCCGTCGCCGCCGTCCAGAACATTGTCGCCGCCCGATTCGACCGTGAGCGTGTCGTGGCCAGCGCCGCCGATCATGATATTGCTGCCCTCGCCGCCCCCCATGTGGTCGTCGCCGATGCCGCCCTCGATCCGGTCGTCGCCCGCTTCGCCGAACAGCATGTCGGCGCCGTCGCCGCCGAGCAGGGTATCGTTGCCGGCCCCGGACTGGATGGTGTCGCTGCCGCCGTTGCCTTCGTAGCGGTCGTTCAGGCCGGAACCGTAGAGATCGTCGTCGCGGCCGTCGCCGATGAGGGTTTCACCCTCGTCGAAATAGGCGGGCAAGACATTGCCGGTCCAGATGTTGTCGGCCGTGACCGACTGCGCCGCCACGCCTTCGAGCCGCAGCACGCTCTTGAAGGCCGCCGCGCTGCCCTGGGCGCCGTCGGCATCGAACTGGAGCACCGTGTCGGCGCCTTCCTGCACCAGTTTCAGGTAGCCGCGCTCGTTTGAAAACGGGTCGCCCAGCGACAGGTCGATGCCGGCCAGCAGATGGTGGACATCGATATGGTCGCCGTTCGCGCCGGCGGCGAAATCGGTCACCACGTAGCCGCTGCCGGTGCTGTCGCGTTCGAGCAGGTATACGTCGCGCCCGGCGCCGCCGGTCACGCGGGCCTTGCCGCCCTGGTTCTGGAAGGCGATGCTGAACAGGTCGCTGCCATCGCCGCCGTCGGCCAGCGCCGTGGCGGCGGCCTCGCCCACGCGCGCGCGGATGGTGATGCGGTCGGCGCCGGCGCCGCCGAGGTAGGTATCCTGGCCGTCGCCGCTCAGGAAGTCGCCGTCGGCGCCGCCATCGAGCACGCTGTTGCCGCCGCCTTCGGACAGCAGCCGGTCGAAGCCGGCGCCGCCCTGCATCAGGTTATTGCCTTCGTAATCGAACTGCGTATCGTGGCCGCTACCGCCTTGCAGGGTATCGTTGCCCAGTTCGCCCTTGAGGGTATCGTTGCCGGCGCCGCCGTTCTGCAGGTCATGGCCGGCGTTGCCGGTCAACGCGTCGTTGGCCCTGCCCCCGTTGATGGTGTCGTTGCCGTCGCCACCATACATGGCATCCCCGCCCGCGCGCGCGCCGTCGTCGGGGTCGCCACTCTCGATGAGGTCGTCGCCGCCGGCGCCGAACATCTTGTCCTCGCCGCCGTTGCCCGAGATGGTGTCGTTGAGCTCGGCGCCCCACAGCGATTCATTGCCGCCTGAACCCTGCAGGTTCTCGCCCACGCCGGCCAGCATGGCGTCAGTTGCCGCCTGCTGGGAGGTTGGGGTCGTGTGATCGGCGTTGCGGTGCTTGTCGGCGCTGGAGATGGTCATGTCGGTCCCGGGAATGATGGTCGGTTGAATTGCCAGGGAATATGCTCATCACATAAACCAACTGGCAACGTTTTCAACCTAGATCATGCCCGTGCACGATAGGGATGTACAGAAGGTAAAATTAAACAATATGTAACAATATATGACAACGGCGGCAACAGCGCTTAACACCGCGCCGCCGCTGTCATTACAGCAGGCTTAACCGATGAAGGCTGCGCCGTCTGCCGTGCCGTCCGTCACGCCGACCAGTTCCAGCGGTACCACGGCCGTGGCGGTCGGCGTCTCGGTGTAGACAATATGGGCTTTCACGCTCGCCGGCGTGATGTTCTCCAGGGTCGCCAGCACGTAGCCCGTGTCGGCGCCCGCCTTGCCATCACGGTCGAGCGCGATCACGGTCGAGGTGCCGTTCTTGACCAAGAGCAGCACGCCGGCGGCGTACGGGTCGGTGGCCCGCATCGCGGCGGTGAACAGGTCGCTGACATCGACGCGGTCGCCGCCCGCGCCGACCATGAAATCCTTGATCGTCAGCGTACCCAGGCGGCCGGCGCCGCTCAGTTCATACGTATCGACGCCCTCGCCGCCGGTGGCGGTGATGGCGGTGTTGCCGGTATTGCGCACGACCTTGATGGTGTCGTCGCCAAGCCCGCCGCTGGCCACCACGCGCCACGGCATGGGAGACAGTTCCGAATCGATCTGCAGCACGTCGCGCCCGCTGCCGCCGAACAGGCCGTGGTTGCCGCTGCCCTGGACCCGCAGCATGTCGTCGCCGCTGCCGCCATTGATCTGCATGTCGCCATTGGCGCCATGCACGGTATCGTTGCCGGCGCCGCCGTCGGCCACATGGTCGCCGCCATTCATCGTGACATCGTCGTTGCCGTTGCCGCCGGAAAGGTTGTCCTTGCCGCCAGCGGCGTGGAGCACATCGTCGCCGTCGCCGCCGTACAACTGGTCGTCGCCGCTGGTGTCGCTCAGGCGGTCGTTGCCGGTGCCGCCAAGCAGCACGTCATCGCCGTTGCCGCCAGTGATCGTGTCGTCGCCGGCGCCGCCATCGGCGCGGTCGACGCCGACGCCGCCGTCCAGGTAATCGTTGCCGTCGTCGCCCCGCAGAAGATCGTCGCCGCCCTTGCCGTACAGGGTGTCCTGGCCGGCGGCGCCGGCGATGGTGTCGGCGCTCCCGCCGCCGGACAGTTTGTCGTCGGCGCTGGTACCCGTGAGCACCAGCGGGGGCAGCGCACCGTCCGGATCGAGGCCACGGGCAAAATTGTGCGCGCTAACCTGGTTCGCCTGTACGTCCTTGAGGGTGGCGACGGTGCGGAAGTCGAAGCCGCCGCCGACGCCGTCCCCATCCCACTGGAACAGGGTGTCGGCACCGCTCTGCACCAGACGCAGGTAGCCTGCGAGGAACGGGTCGGCTGTACCTGGCGGCACGTAGACCAGATCGAAATCGAGGACATCGCCGCCAGCGCCGGCCTGGAAATCGGTCACGCTCACCTGTTGCCGATGCCCGCCACCGTCAAAAGCGATGGTGTCGCGCCCATTGCCGCCGGTTACCCGGTACTTGTCCTGCGGCGCGCCCGGGCTGAACTTGATCATGTCGTCGCCGTCGCCGCCCAGCACGATGGTGTCGGCGACGCCTTTCTCGAACCGCAACTCGATGAGATCGTTGCCGCTGCCGCCGTCGAGCGTATCTTTGCCGCTGCCGCCAGTCAGTGTATCGGCGCCGCTGCCGCCCTCCATCAGGTCGGTGCCCGGGAACAATGCGCTCAGCTTGTCGTTGCCCGCGCCCCCACGCAGAATATTGTCGCCGCCGAAAAAGGTGCTCCCGTATCTGCCCCAGTCGTAGTCCGACAAGACGTCGTCGCCGTCGCCGCCATCGAGGGTATCGTTGCCTTCGTCGCCGTCGAGATAATCGTCACCGGCGCCGCCGGAGAGCGCGTCATGCTGGTCGCCACCATACAACCCGTCGTTGCCGTCGCCGCCGTCCAGCGCATCGTTGCCGATCGCGCCGAACAGGTCGTCGTCGCCCCCGCCACCGAGCAGGGTATCGTTGCCATTGCCGCCGCTGAGCTCGTCTCCGGCGCCGATCTCATCGCCGCCGTCGAGAAGGTCGTCCTCCCAGCCGCCATAGAGGTAGTCTTGCATACTACCGCCGAGCAAGGTATCGTTGCCGTGCCCGCCGAACAGGGTGTCGCGGCCGTCGTCGCTGCGGATATAGTCGTTGCCGCCGAGGCCTTCGATCAGATCGTTGTGCGCGGTGCCGACGAGGGTGTCGTCGCCCTCGGTGCCGACAAGGTAGACAGGCTCATTGTTGGTGGATGGGATCGATTCAAACGTGACGCGCCTGGCATCGAGGGACGGGGATCGCGGTACGGGAATTGAGCGGAGCATATTATTCCTTGTGGTAAATGGATAAGGATACTGCCGTCCGTCGGACGGCAGTATCCAGTTTGAAATCATGGCGCCGCGCGGCAATCTGCCCATCCATTTTGAAAAAATGCAGCAGATTGCGCGCGCGCCACACGCCGATGTTTAGCCGAGCTGCATGTCGACCGATGCCAGACCGACCAGCTCAATCGCCGCTGCGGAAGTGGCCGGCGTCTCGGTGTAGACAATATGGGCTTTCACGCTCGCTGGCGTGGTGTTCTCCAGGGTCGCCAGCACGTAGCCCGTCTCGGGGCCCGCCTTGCCGTCACGGTCGAGCGTGATCACGGTCGAGCTGCCGTTCTTGACCAGGAGCAGCACGCCAGCCTCGTACGGGTCGGTGGCCCGCATCGCGGCAGTGAACAGATCGCTGACATCGAAGCGGTCGCCGCCCGCGCCGACCATGAAATCCTTGATCGTCAAGGTGCCCAGGCGTCCTGCGCCGCTCAATTCATAGGTATCGACGCCCTCGCCGCCGGTGGCGTTGACCTGGATGTGGGCGGCGTTGCGCACCAGCTTGATGGTGTCGTCGCCAGCCCCGCCGCCGGCCACCACACTGCTGGACGTGACGTACACGTCCGAGACAATGTTCAGCACGTCGCGCCCGCTGCCGCCGAACAGGCCGCTGTTGCCAGGGCCATAGTACGTCAGCAGGTCGTCGCCGCTGCCGCCGTTGAGCTGAATATTATAGCCATCCGTGGCAACCAAGGTGTCGTTGCCGGCGCCGCCGTCGGCCACCTGGATGCCGTAAGTCATCGTGAGCGTGTCGTTGCCGTTGCCGCCCGAATAGCTGCCGCCGCCGAAGCGCCCTTCCAGCACGTCGTCGCCGTCGCCGCCGTAGACCTGATTCTGATCTACCTGCAAGCCACCGTCGCTCAGATGGTCGTTGCCGGCGCCACCGAACAGCTCGTCGCTGCCGTTACCACCGACGATGGTATCGTGCCCGGTGCCGCCGTCGAGGCGGTCGGTGCCTTCGCCGCCGTTCATGGCATCGTTGCCGTCATCACCCCGCATGACATCGTTACCGCCGTTGCCTTCCAGGGTATCCTGGCCGGCGCCGCCGATGATGGTGTCGTCGATCTGGCTGCCGGCCAGCTTGTCGTTGCCGCTGGTGCCCGTCTGTACCATCGTGGTGGGCGAACCGTCCGGATTGAAGCCGAAGATGATATTTTGCGCGCCGATCTGGCTCGCCTGCACGTCCTTGAGGGTGGCCAGCGTACGGAAGCTGTATTCGGTGCCGGCGCCGCCGTCCCCATCGAACTGGTACAGGGTATCGGCGCCGCTCTGCACCAGGCGCAGGTAGCCGGCACTGCCGAACGGATTGCTGTTCTCTTTCTGCTCAAAGCGCGCGTCGAGCAGATCGCCGCCGGGGCCGGCCTGGAAATCGGTCACGATGACCTTCTCGTAACTATCCGCGGCGTCGGTGAAGACGATGGTGTCGCGCCCGCTGCCGCCGGTGACCAGGAAATTTTCCGCGGACATGCCCCCTGCGACCGCGATGGTGTCGTCGCCGTCACCGCCCAGCACGATCGTGTCGGAGACGAAGTCGTAGGTGTTATAGGTGCTCATGTCGAACCAGTCGTTGCCGCTGCCGCCGTCGAGCGTATCGCTGCCGTTGCCGCCGACCAGGGTGTCGTCGCCGCTGCCGCCATCGAGCAGGTCGCCGTACCTGCCATCGATCCTCAGCAAGTCGTTGCCGGCGCCGCCGTACACGGTATTTCTGCCGGCGTCGTAGTCGAGGTCGCCGCCGCCGGAGCCGTCGTTCAGGTCGTCGTCGCCGTCGCCGCCGTCAATCGTATCGTTGCCTTCCCCGCCGACGAGTGTATCGTTGCCGTTGCCGCCGTCCAGCAAGTCGGCTTCGCGCTCGCCGTACAGATTGTCGTCGCCAGCGCCGCCCTTCAGGGTGTCCTTGCCCAAGCCGCCGGCGATCCAGTCGCCGGCACCGGTTTCGTCGCCGCCCTCGATGTAGTCGTTACCGTAGCCGCCGTGCACGACGTCGCGTCCGCCGAGGCCGTAAATCTGATCGTCGGTACTGCTGCCCTCGAGGGTGTCGTTGCCCTCCGTGCCGGTCACGACGCTCAGGCCGTGCGGATCGATGTTGCCGTCGATGTGGGCCCTGGTCAGGCTGGCCGCATTCACGCCAGCGAGCACCAGCGCCGTCTCGAAGCCATAGGCGGTGCCGGCCGCGCCGTCGGCGTCGCGCTGGAGCAGCGTGTCCGCGCCTTGCTGCACCAAGCGCAGGATGCCCACCTTGCCGAAGGGATTGACGCCTTGCGGCACGGAAGAGGGGATCATGTAGTCCACGTTGACGCGGTCGCCCCCGGCACCGGTATCGAAGTCGGCGATGCTCAGACGCGGGCTGCCCTTCCCTTCCAGGGCGAACACATCGCTGCCGGCGTCGCCGTACAGGACGACGTTGGCCAGGGCATTTCGGTCGGCCCCTGAGACGTCGAGACGGTCATCGGCCGCGCCGCCATGGGCCACGGTCGTGACCGCCGTTGCCGCCGTGGATAAAACGACGTAGATCTTGTCATAGCCCTCGCCGCCATCAATGGTGTTGTTGCCGCTGGTTTCAAACAGGCGCACCTCATCGTTGCCTTGGCCGAGGAGGACGGTATTGCCGCCCTTGTACGCAGAAACCCTGTCGTCGCCATCGCCGCCATCGAGGAGATTGTTGCCCGTGCCCCCCCACAGCCAATCGTTGCCAGCGCCGCCGAGCACGGTGTCGTTGCTGCCGCTCGCCTCGATGGCGTCATCGCCGCCCAAGCCCTCGATCAGGTCAACCTCCTCGGTGCCGTACAGTTGGTCGTCGCCCTCGGTGCCGACGATGTGCACCGGCGCATCGGTGGCGGACGGGATCGATGCAGGCGAAACGCGCCTGGCGTCCAGCGATGAGGATGGCGCTACGGGAAAAAAGCGGGTCATGATATTCCTTGAGGTAGATGATGGAGGACACTGCCGTCCGTCGAACGGCAGTGTCCAGTTTGATATCGTGGCGCCACGCGCCGATGTTTAGCCGAGCTGCATGTCGACCGGTGCCAGGCCCACCAGTTCGACCGCCGCCGCGCCAGTGGCCGGCGTCTCGGTGTAGACAACATTGGCTTTCACGCTCGCCGGCGTGACGTTCTCCAGGGTCGCCAGCACGTAGCCCGTGTCGGCGCCCGCCTTGCCATCACGGTCGAGCGCGATCACGGTCGAGCTGCCGTTCTTGACCAGCAGCAGCACGCCGGCGGCGTACGGGTCGGTGGCCCGCATCGCGGCGGTGAACAGGTCGCTGACATCGAAGCGGTCGCCGCCCGCGCCGACCATGAAATCCTTGATCGTCAGCGTGCCCAGGCGTCCTGCGCCGCTCACTTCATAGGTATCGACGCCCTCGCCGCCGGTGGCGTTGACCTGGATGTGGGCGGCGTTGCGCACCAGCTTGATGGTATCGTCGCCAGCCCCGCCGCCGGCCACCACACTGCTGGACGTGACGTACACGTCCGAGACAATGTTCAGCACGTCGCGCCCGCTGCCGCCGAACAGGCCGCTGTTGCCAGGGCCGTAGTAGTTCAGCACGTCGTCGCCGCTGCCGCCGTTGAGCTGAATATTATTACCATCACTGGCGGTCAAGGTGTCGTTGCCGGCGCCGCCGTCGGCCACCTGGGCCCCGTAAGTCATCGTGAGCGTGTCGTTGCCGTTGCCGCCCGAATAGCTGCCGCCGCCGTAGCGGCCTTCCAGCACGTCGTCGCCGTCTCCGCCGTAGACCTGATCGTCGTCCGAGCCACCGTCGCTCAGATGGTCGTTGCCGGCGCCACCAAACAGCTCGTCGCCGTCGCTACCCCCGGCGATGGTATCGTTCCCGGCGCCACCTTCGAGGCGGTCGGTACCGTCGCCGCCTTTCATGGCATCGTTGCCGTCATCACCCCGCATGACATCGTTACCGCCGTTGCCTTCCAGGGTATCGTGGCCGGCGCCGCCGATGATGATGTCGTCGATCTGGCTGCCGACCAGCTTGTCGTTCCCGCTGGTGCCCGTCAGCACCACCGTGGTGGGCGAACCGTCCGGGTTGAAGCCGAAGGCGATATTCTGCGCGCCGATCTGGCTTGCCTGCACGCCCTCGAGGGTGGCCAGCGTACGGAAGCTGTATTCGGTGCCGGCGGCGCCGTCCTCATCGAACTGGTACAGGGTATCGGCGCCGCTCTGCACCAGGCGCAGGTAGCCGGCGCTGCCGTACGGATTGCCGGTCTCTTTCTGATCGAAACGCGCATCGAGCACGTCGCCGCCGGGGCCGGTCTGGAAATCGGTCACGACCACGTGCTCGTAGGTCCGGCCGGCCTCGATGAACGTGATGGTGTCGCGCCCGCTGCCGCCTGTGACCCGGAACGTTTCGTGGGAATAGCCTCCTTCGAACCCGATGGTGTCGTCGCCGTCACCGCCCAGCACGATCTTGTCGGAGATCCTCTCGTCATAATCGTTCAGGTAGAACACGTCGTTGCCGCTGCCGCCGTCGAGCGTATCGGCGCCGGTGCCGCCGTACAGGCTGTCGTCGCCGCTGCCGCCATCGAGCAGGTCGCCATACTTGCCATGGATATCGAGCACGTCGTTGCCGGCGCCGCCGCGCGCGATATTTGTGCCGCTGTCGTAGTCGATGTCGCTGCTGTAGCCGTCGCTCACGTTGTCGTCGCCGTCGCCGCCGTCGAGCGTATCGTCGCCTTCCCCGCCGACGAGCGAATCGTTGCCGCTGCCGCCTTCCAGCAAGTCCTTCTCGCGCATGCCGTACAGCGTGTCGTCGCCGCCGCCGCCCTTCAGGGTGTCACCGTCCAAGCCGCCGTCGATCCAGTCGCCGGCACCGATTTCATCGCCACCCTCGATGTAGTCGCGCCCCCTGCCGCCGTGCACGACATCGCGTCCGCCGAGGCTGTAAATCTGATCGTCGGTACTGCTGCCCTCGAGGGTGTCGTTGCCCACCGTGCCGGTCAGCTCGCTCACGCCGTTCGGATCGAAGTTGCCGTCGATGTGAGCCCTGGTCAGGCTGGCCACATTCACGCCGGCGAGCACCATCGCCGTCACGAAGCCATGTGCCATGCCGGCCGCGCCGTCGGCGTCGCGCTGGAGCAGTGCGTCGGCGCCTTGCTGGACAAAGCGCAGGATGCCCACCTTGCCGAAGGGATTGGCCGATTGCGTCGGGTAGCCGGTGATCATGTAGTCCACGTTGAGGCGGTCGCCCCCGGCACCGATATCGAAGTCGGCGACCGTCAGGTTCGGGCTACCCCGATCGGCCACGGAGAACACATCGCTGCCGGCGTCGCCGTAAAAGACGATGTTGGCCAGGCCAGTTGAGCCGGGCCCCGAGACTTCGAGAATGTCATTGCCGGTGCCGCCATGGGCCACGGTGGTGACCGCCGTGTCTGCCCGGGATAAACTGATGTAGATCTTGTCATCGCCCTCGCCGCCATCAAGGGTGTTGTTGCCGCTGGTTTCAAACAGGCGCATGCCATCGTTGCCTCGGCCGAGGATGACGGTATTGCCGCCCTTATACGCAGAGATCCAGTCGTCGCCATCGCCGGCATCGAGGAGATTATTGCCCGTGCCCCCCCACAGCCAATCGTTGCCAGCGCCGCCGAGCACGGTGTCGTTGCTGCCGCTTGCACTGATGGCGTCATCGCCGCCCAAGCCCTCGATCAGGTCAACCTCCTCGGTGCCGGACAGTTCGTCGTCGCCCTCGGTGCCGACGATGTGGACCGGCACATCGGTGGCGGCCGGGATCGATGCCGGCGCGACGCGCCTGGCGTCAAGCGATGAGGATGGCGCTACGGGAAAAAAGCGGGTCATGACATTCCTTAAGGTGGATGATGGAGGACACTGTCGTCCCTCGGACGGCAGTTTTCAGTTTGCTATCATGGCGCCGCGCGGCAATCTTGTCCATAAATCCACCTTAGACAAAATGTAACAGATTGCGCGCGCGCCACGCGCCGATGTTTAGCCGAGCTGCATGTCGGCCGGAGCCAGGCCCACCAGTTCGAGCGCCGCCGCGGGGCTGGCCGCCGGCTCGGTATAGACAATATGGGCTTTCAGGCTGGCCGGCGTGGCGTTCTCCACGGTCGCCAGCACGTAGGCCGTATCGGCGCCCGCTTTGCCGTCACGGTCGAGCACGATCAGGGTCGAGGCGCCGCGCTTGACCAGCAGCAGCACGCCGGCCTCGTACGGGTCGCCGGCCCGCATCGATGCGCTGAACAGGTCGCTGACATCGAAGCGGTCGCCGCCCGCGCCGACCATGAAATCCTTGATCGTCAGGCTCCCCAGGCGTCCTTCGCCGCTCAGTTCATAGGTATCGACGCCCTCGCCGCCGGTGGCGGTGATCTCGGTATTGCCGGTGTAGCGCACCACCTTGATGGTGTCGTCGCCCAGCCCGCCGCCGGCGACCACGCGCGCCGGCGTGGCCGACAGTTCGGAGGCGATGCTCAGCTCGTCGCGCCCGCTGCCGCCGAACACGCCGCTGTTGCCGGTGCCGTAGACCGACAGCTTGTCGTCGCCGGCCCCGCCGTTGATCTGCATGTCGCCATTGCCGGCATACACGGTATCGTTGCCGGCGCCGCCGTCGGCCACATGGTCGCCGCCATACATCGTGACATCGTCGTGGCCGTTGCCGCCGGCAAGGATGGCCTTGCCGTAAGCGGCGTAAAACACATCGTCGCCGTCGCCGCCATACAACTGATTGTCCCCGCCGGCGTCGCTCAGGCGGTCGTTGCCGGCGCCGCCAAGCAGTACGTCATCGTTGTCGCCGCCGCTGATCGTGTCGTCGCCGGCGCCGCCATCGACGCGGTCCACGCCAGCGCCGCCGTCCAGGTAATCGTTGCCGTCGTCGCCCCGCAGCAGATCGTCGCCGCCGTTGCCTTGCAGGGTGTCATGGCCGGCCGCGCCGATGATGGTGTCGGCATTCGCGCCGCCGAACAGCCTGTCGTCGCCGCTGGTGCCGGTCAGCCCGCTCGGCGAGCCGTCCGGATTGATGCCATGGGTAAAATTATCCGTGTTGAGCTGGCCCGCCTGCACGCCCTTCAGGGTGGCCATGGTCCGAAAGCCGTACGCTGTACCGGCGGCGCCGTCCCGGTCGAACTGGAACAGGGTATCGAGACCGCTCTGCACCAGGCGCATGTAGCCGGCGCTGCCGAACGGGTTGCCGGCTTCCTGCTGGGTGTAGTCCATCATGAGCACGTCGCCGCCGGCGCCGGCCTGGAAGTCGGTGACGGTGATCTGTTCTTCATGCCAGCCGCCGCGGAAGGAGATGGTGTCGCGGCCGCTGCCGCCGGTCACCTGGTACTTTTCCTGGGACCAGCCCGCATGGACGTCGACGGTATCGTCGCCGTCGCCGCCCAGCACGATGGCCGCGCCAACACCTTCCTGGACCAGCAGCGCGATGACATCGTTGCCGCTGCCGCCGTCGAGCGTATCCTTGCCGCTGCCGCCGGTCAGGCTGTCGTTGCCGCTGCCCCCCTCGATCAGGTCGCTGCCGTCGCGCATGGCGCTCAGTGTGTCGTTGCCGGCCCCGCCGCGCAGGATATTGTTGCCGCTGTAGTAGTAGCCGCCGTCGAAGACGTAGGCCCAGTCGGTCACCAGGTCGTCGCCGTCGCCGCCGTCGAGGATATCGTCGCCCTGCGCGCCGTTGAGGTCGTCGTTGCCGGCGCCGCCGGACAGCGTGTCGCTGTGCTCGCCGCCGTTGAGGGAATCGTTGCCGTTGCCGCCGTCGAGCAGGTCGTTGCCCGCGATGCCGAACAGGGAATCGTTGCCATCGCCGCCGAGCACGGTGTCGCTGCCATCGCCGGCGTCGAGCCAGTCGCCCACGCCGTATTCGTCGCCGCCATCGAGATAGTCGTTGCCGTCGAAACCGCGCAAGACGTCGCTGCCGCTCAGCCCGTACAAATGATCGTTGCGCTCGCCGCCATTGAGGGTATCGTTGCCCGCCGTGCCCGTCAGGACCGGGCCTTCGATGACGCCGGTCGGGTCGATGTCGCCTTCGATATTGGCGTTCGTCAGGCTGGCCGCATTCACCCCGCTCAAGGTCAGGACCGTCTCGAAGCCATATTGGGTGCCGGCCGCGCCATCGTAGTCTTGCTGCAGCAGCGTGTCGGCGCCTTGCTGGAGGAAACGCAGCACGCCGGCCTTGCCGAAGGGGTTGTAGCCTGGCACGCCGGGCGTCAGGTAGTCCACGTCGAGGCGGTCGCCACCGTCGCCTGCGACGAAGCCGGCGAGGGTCACGTTCGCTCTGCCCGAGAGGACGAACAGATCGCTGCCGCCGTCGCCGTAGGCGAGCACCGTCGCCGCCGGAGCGGAGTACATGTGCAGTTCGATCACGTCGTCGCCCTCGCCACCGTGGAGCACGGTCTTGCTGGGCGTTTCGCTCCAGGTGAACGAGACGGTGATCCTGTCGTTGCCCTCGCCGCCGTCAACGCTGTTGTTGCTGGCGGCGGTTTGAACCCCGATGTCGTCGTTGCCGTTGCCGCCGAGAACGGTACTGTCGCCGCTGTACGGACTGAGCACGTCGTCGCCGTCGCCGCCATCGAGGACATTGATGCCGGAGCCGCCAAGCAGGGTATCGTTGCCGGCGCCGCCGAGCATGGTGTCGCTGCCGTAGTCGCTGCGTATATAGTCGTTGCCGCCGAGGCCATCGATCAGTTCGTCGGCGGCGGTGCCGTTCAGGGTGTCGTTGCCCTCGGTGCCGGTGATCTTGACCGGCACGGCGGCGGTCGGGATGGCGTCGGCGGCGAAGCGCCTGGCTTGAGGCGATGGAAACGAGGGTGCGGGCACGGTACGGGTCATGACATTCCTTGGGCGTGATGGAAGTAGGCACTGGCGGCCGGCGGACGGCAGTGTTCAACTTCTCATCATGCCAAGGTGCGGCAATCTTGTCGATATGCACACCTTGGATGAAATGTAACAATTTCTGCGCGCGCCACGCGCCGCTGTCTAGCCGAGGTGCGTCTCGAGCGGCGCCAGGCCCACCAGTTCGACCGCCGCCCCGGCAATGGCCGGCGGCTCGGTGTAGACAATATGGGCTTTCAGGCTGGCCGGCGTGACGTTCTCCACGGTCGCCAGCACGTAGCCCGTATCGGCGCCCGCCTTGCCGTCACGGTCGAGCGCGATCACGGTCGAGGTGCCGTTCTTGACCAAGAGCAGCACGCCGGCGGCGTACGGATCGCTGGCCCGCATCGCGGCGCTGAACAGGTCGCTGACATCGAAGCGGTCGCCGCCAGGCCCCACCACGAAGTCCTTGATCGTCAGCGTACCCAGGCGGCCGGCGCCACTGAGTTCATAGGTATCGACCCCCTCGCCGCCGGTGGCGGTAATGGCGGTATTGCCGGTATTGCGCACGAGCTTGATGATGTCGTCGCCAAGCCCGCCGCCGGCCACCACGCGCCACGGCGTGGCGGACAGTTCCGAATCGATGTGCAGCACGTCGCGCCCGCTGCCGCCGAACAGGCCGCTGTTGCCGGTGCCCTGGACCCGCAGCATGTCGTCGCCGCTCCCGCCATTGATCTGCATGTCGCCATTGGCGCCATGCACGGTATCGTTGCCGGCGCCGCCGTCGGCCACATTGTCGCCGCCATTCATGTTGATCGTGTCGTTGCCGTTGCCACCGGACAGCAGGTCCTTGCCGTAGCCGGCCCTCAGCACATCGTCGCCGTCGCCGCCATGAAGCTGGTCGTTCCCGCTGCTGTCGGTCAGGCGGTCGTTGCCCGCGCCGCCCAGCAGCACGTCGTCGCCGATATCGCCGTCCGCCCAGTCGTCACCGGCGCCGCCCTCGACGCGGTCGGCGCCCGCTCCGCCGTACAGGTCATCGTTGCCATCGTCGCCCTGCAGCAAGTCGTCGCCGCCGTTGCCGTGCAGCGTGTCCTGGCCGGCGGCGCCGGTGATGGTGTCGGCGTTCGCACCGCCCCACAGCTTGTCGTCAGCGCTGGTGCCGGTCAGCGATCCCGGCGAGCCGTCCGGATTGATGCCATGGGTAAAATTGGCCACGGTCAGCTGGCTCGCCTGCACGCCCTTGAGGATGGCCGTGGTCCGCAAGGCGTAGGCTGTGCCGGCGGCGCCATCCCGGTCGAACTGGAACAAGGTATCAAGACCGCTCTGCACCAGGCGCATGTAGCCGGCGCTGCCGAACGGGTTGCCCGCTTCCAGCTGGATGTAGTCGATCTCCAGCACGTCGCCGCCGGCGCCGGCCTGGAAGTCGGTCACGGTCACCAGTTCCTGATGCCAGCCGCTGAGGAAGGAGATGGTATCGCGCCCGCTGCCGCCGCTCAGCTGGTACTTGTCCCGCCACCCGCCCTGAAAGAACTTGAAGGTGTCGTCGCCATCGCCGCCCAGCAAGCTGGCGTCGGCGTCGCCGTGCTGGACCAGCAGCTCGAAGACATCGTTGCCGCTGCCGCCGTCGAGCGTATCGGCGCCGCTGCCGCCGGACAGGGCGTCGTCGCCAATGCCGCCCTCGAGCAGGTCGCTGCCCCAGTACATGGCGCTCAATTGGTCGTTGCCGGCGCCGCCGCGCAGAATATTGTCGCCGCTGTAAAAAGCGCTGTTATCCCCGGCGTAGTCGGTCAGGACGTCGTCGCCGTCGCCGCCATCGATGGTATCGTTGCCTCCCTCGCCGTTGAGGTCGTCGTTACCGGCGCCGCCGGACAGCGTGTCGCTGTGGTCGCCGCCTTTCAGGGAGTCGTTGCCGTTGCCGCCGTCCAGCAGGTCGCTGCCGATCATGCCGGACAGGAAGTCGTCGCCCTCGCCACCGAGCAAGGTGTCGTTGCCGTAGCCGCCGTCGAGCCAGTCGCCGGCGCCGCTCTCATCGCCGCCATCGATCAGGTCGTCGCCGTCGGCGCCGCGCAGCACATCGCGTCCGCCCAGCCCGTACATGCTGTCATTGCGCTTGCCGCCATCGAGGGTGTCGTTGCCGGCCGTGCCCGTCAGGACCGGCCCTTCGATCACGCCGGTCGGATCAATGTCGCCATCGATATTGGCGCTCGTCAGGCTGGCCGCGTTCACCCCGGCCAGCACCAGCGCCGTCTCGAAGCCATACGCGGTGCCGGCCGCGCCATCATCGTCCTGCTGGAGCAGCGTGTCGGCGCCTTGCTGGATGAAGCGCAGCATTCCGGCCTTGCCGAAAGGATTGAAGCCCGACGGGGTGGGCATCATGGAGTCCACGTTGAGGCGGTCGCCACCGGTGCCGCTGACAAAGTCGGCGATCGTCACATTCCCGCTGCCCGACAGGGCGAACAGATCGCTGCCGCCGTCGCCGTAGGCGAGCACCGTCGCCGCGGGAGCGGGCGACATGTACAGTTCGATCAGATCGTCGCCCGCGCCGCCATGGAGCACGGTCATGTTGGGCGTCTCGCCCCAGGTGAACGAGACGCGGATCGTGTCGTTGCCCTCGCCGCCGTCGACGCTGTTGCTGCTGCCGGCGGTTTGAACGCGGATGCGGTCCGCGCCCTGGCCGCCGAGTACGGTGCTGTTGCCACTGTACGGAGCGAGCACGTCGTCGCCATCGCCGCCCTCGAGGACATTGCTCCCGGTGCCGCCAAGCAAGGTATCGTTGCCGGCGCCGCCAAACATGGTGTCGCTGCCGTAGTCGCTGCGGATATAGTCGTTGCCGCCGAGGCCATCGATCAGTTCGTCGGCGGCGCTGCCGTCGAGGGTGTCGTCGCCCTCGGTGCCGGTGATCTTGACGGGTTCGGCGGCGGCGCTGCCGGTGGACGGGATGGCTTCGGAAGCGAAGCGCCGGGCCTCAGGCGATGGGAACAACGGTGCGGACACGGTACGGGTCATGACATTCCTTGGGCGTGATGGAAGAAGGCACTGGCGGCCGTCGGACGGCAGTGTTCAACTTCTCATCATGCCAAGGTGCGCCAATCTTGTCGATATGCACACCTTACATGAAATGTAACATTTTCCGTGCGCGCCACGCGCCGATGTCTAGACGAGGGGCATATCGAGCGGCGCCAGGCCCACCAGTTCGACCACCGCCTGGATGGCCGGCGGCTCGATGTAGACAATATGGGCTTTCAGGCTGGCCGGCGTGGCGTTCTCCACGGTTGCCAGCACGTAGCCCGTATCGGCGCCCGCCTTGCCGTCACGGTCGAGCGCGATCACGGTCGAGCTGCCGCTCTTGACCAAGAGCAGCACGCCGGCGGCGTACGGGTCCCCGGCCCGCATCGATGCGCTGAACAGGTCGCTGACATCGAAGCGGTCGCCGCCAGGCCCTACCACGAAGTCCGTGACCGTCAGCGTGCCCAGGCGGCCTTGGCCGCTCAGTTCATAGGTATCGACGCCCTCGCCGCCGGTGGCGGTGATCTCGGTGTTGCCGGTATCGCGTACCAGCATGATGGTGTCGTCGCCGGTGCCGCCGTTGGCCACGACGCGGCCGGGCGTGGCGGCCAGCTCCGAGACGATGCGCAGCACGTCGCGCCCGCTGCCGCCGAACAGGCCATGATTGCCGATGCCGTCGATCGACAGCGCGTCGTCGCCGCTGCCGCCGCTCAGCTGCATGTTGCCATACCGCCCCTCCAAGGTGTCGTTGCCGGCGCCGCCATCGGCCACGTGGTCGCCGCCATGGGCCGTGAGCTTGTCGTTGCCATTGCCTCCGGAAAGAAGGTCGCGGCCGAAGCCGACATAGAGCACGTCATCGCCATCGCCGCCGTAGACCTGGTCGTCGCCATGGTAGTCGGTGAGGTAGTCGTTGCCGGCGCCACCGAACAGCTCGTCGTTGCCGCCGCCGCCATTCATCGAATCGTTGCCGTCGTCGCCGCGCATGACATCGGCGCCGCTGTTGCCGTCCAGGGTGTCGTGGCCGGCGCCGCCGATGATGAGATCGTCGACCGGGCTGCCGGCCAGTTTGTCGTTACCGCTGGTACCCGTGAGCACCACCGTGCCGGGCGAACCGTCCGGATTGAAACCGTAGGTGATATTCTGGGCAGTGATCTGGCCTGGCTGCACGCCCTCGAGCGTGGCCAGCGTCTGGAAACCGGCGCCTGTGCCGGCGGCGCCGTCCGCATCGAACTGGTACAAGGTGTCGGCGCCGCTCTGCACCAGGCGCAGATAGCCGTTGCTGCCGAAGGGATTGCCGGACTGTTCCAGGTAAACGCGCAGATCGAGCAGGTCGCCACCGGCGCCGGCCTGGAAGTCGGTCACGATCACTTGCTCCTCGTGCCAGCCGTTGACGAACGCAATGGTGTCGCGCCCGCCGCCGCCGGTGACCTGGCTTTTCTCCTCGCCCTTGCCCGGAAGGAAAATGATGGTGTCGTCGCCTTCCCCGCCGAGCACGGTGGTATCGGCGCTCGCGCCCAGGGTCGACACCTCGATCTGGTCCTTGCCGCTGCCGCCGTCGAGCGTATCCTTGCCGCTGCCGCCGTACAGGGTATCGTCGCCGCTGCCGCCTTCGAGCAGGTCGGCGCCCTGCTGCGCCGAGCTCAGCACGTCGTTGCCGGTGCCGCCGCGCAGGATATTGTCGCCGCCGTCGAGGTGGGCCTCGTAGTAGTAGAGGAAGTCGAGCAGCTGGTCGTCGCCGTCGCCGCCATCGAGGGTATCGCTGCCTGCCCCGCCGTTGAGCTCGTCGTTGCCGGCGCCGCCCGCCAGGACATCGCGGCTCTCTCCGCCATCAAGCGTGTCGTTGCCGCTGCCGCCGTCGAGCAGGTCCGCGTCCAAGCGGCCGTGGAGGGTGTCGTGGCCATCGCCGCCAAGCAGGGTATCGCGGCCGTTGCCGCCGTCGAGCGAGTCGCCGGCGCCGGTTTCGTTGCCGCCATCGAGATAGTCGTCGCCGTCGGCGCCGCGCAGGGTGTCGCGTCCCCCCAGTCCGTTCAACTGGTCGTCGCGCGTGCTGCCATTGAGAACCTCGTCGCCCTGCGTGCCGGTCAGGACCAGCCCTTCGGCCACGCCGGTCGGATCGATGCCGCCGTCGATGTGGGCGCTGGTCAGGCTGGCCGCATTCACCCCGGCCAATACCATTGTTGTCGTGAAGTCGAACTGGGCGCCGGCGGCGCCGTCGTAGTCGCGCTGGAGCAACGTGTCGGCGCCTTGCTGAACGAAGCGCAGATAGCCCGCCTTGCCGAAGGGATTGGCGCTGACGTTGTATGGTACCAGGGCGTCCACGTTGAGGCGGTCGGCGCCGGCGCCGAGATCGAAGCCGGCGATCGTCAGGTCGGCGCCGCCCGATGACAGGACGAACAGATCGCTGCCGCCATCGCCATGCACCACGACTTTGGACGGCGGGCTGTTGTACAGGTGGATGTTGAAAACGTCATCGCCGGCGCCGCCGTGGATCATGGACGTGTTCGGCTTGTACATCAGGTCGAAGTCGATGGTGATGCGGTCGTTGCCGTCGCCGGCGTCGACTGTGTTGTTGCCGCCGGTTACAACGCGGATGTCATCGGCGCCTTTGCCGCCGAGGACGATGTTGTCGCCCGCGCGGGCGGCGAGATAGTCGTCGCCGTCGCCGCCATCGAGGGAATCGGCGCCGGCGCCGCCGACCAGGACATCGTCGCCGGCGCCGCCGAGCAAGGTATCGTTGCCGGCCTCGCCGCGCAGGTCGTCGTTGCCGCCCAGGCCCTCGATCCGTTCGTCGGCCGCGCTGCCGTACAGGACGTCGTCCTCCTCGGTGCCGATGATGACGACCGGCACGGTGGCGCTGGACGGGATCGATTCAAACGCGAAGCGCTTGGCATCAAGGGAGGTGGACGGCGGTACGGGAACAGAGCGGGTCATGACATTCCTTGGGCTTGATGGAGCTAACGATTGGCGTCGGATCGACGCCAATCGTTAGCTCCGTATCATGCCCGCGCGGGGTCATCTTGTCGATATGAACAACTTAAATAAAATGTAACAACTGATCCGGCAACCCCGAGCCGCCCCAGGGGAGTGGCCGTGGTTTGGCATGCGGGTGCCTAGCCGGCGTGGATATCGCCCACGGCGTGCGGCGCCAGGCCCACCAGTTGCACCGGTGCCATGGCGGGGGCGGCCGGTGCTTTGGCGTAGATGAGATTGTCGGCAGTCAGCGTGCTCGCCGCGACGTTTTGCAGGGTCAGCAGCGTATAAGCCGTGTCGGCACCGGCCGTGCCATCGCGGTCGAACTCCACCAAGGTCGACGTGCCGCTTTGCAGGAAGCGGACGATGCCCGCCGCCAGCGGGTCGGCGCCCGGCATGGACGCGGTGAACAGGGCTTTCACATCGATGCGGTCGCCGCCTGCGCCGGCGCTGAAATCCTTCACGATCACGCTGCCGGTACGGCCAGCGCCTTGCATCTCGTAGGTATCGACGCCCGTTCCACCGCTGGCGTTGACGACGGTGCTTGCACCCATATCGCGGCGCAGGATGATCGTATCGTCGTCGGCCCCGCCCGATGCCACCACGCGCCCTCCCCACATGTACATGTCGAGCACATCGCGTCCGTTGCCGCCGAACAGGCCACTGTAGCCAGCAGCAACGATTTTCAGATAGTCATTGCCATTGCCGCCATTCATTTGGGCCTCGGAATATCCACCGTCCAGGGTGTCGTCACCCGCACCGCCGTCGAGGACGGTGTCGCCATCACGCACCGTCAGCTGGTCGTTGCCATTGCCGCCAGAGAGCGTGTCGGATCCGTAGCCACCGGTAAGGATGTCGTTGCCTTCGCCACCGACCAGCATATCGTCGCCATCGCCGCCCGACAGGACATCGGAGCCGGCGCCGCCGTCGAGGTAATCGTTGCTAGCCTCACCGAACAAATGGTCGGTGTCGCCCAGCCCATAGATGCGGTCGTCGAGCGCGCCGCCGGCCAGGGTGTCCATGCCGGCGCTGCCGGTGAGGGTCAGGCCGGAAGTCGGCGTGGCGGTGTCGGGCGGGCCGGCCAGCGCGGCGGTTGCGCCGGCGTCCTGGCCGATACCGGCGGCAGAGCGGTGCGCCAGTGCGAACGTGGAGCGGGCCAATGCCGCGGTAGAGGAAATCGTCATGGTCATCCTTGGAGTAATAGAAAGGTGAACAGCCAGCGAGGCATTCCTGGCAATGTTTACAGATTACTATCAGGCCGGCCGATCCCTGACAGGTGTGCTTAGCCGGCGTGCACGTAGTCGGGCGCCACGCCCACCAGTTCCACTGGCGCCATGGCAGCAATGGCCGGTGCCGTGGCGTAGATGAGATTGTCCGCCGTCAGGTTGGCGGCAACCACGTTCTGCAGGGTCATCAGCGTGTAGGCGGCGTCGGGACCGGTATTGCCATCGGAGTCGAACTGCACCAGGGTGGAGGTGCCGCTTTGCAGGTAGCGCAGCACGCCTGTGGCGAGCGGGCTGCCAGGTCCGCCTGAGTTGGGCATCAAGGTGACATCGACGCGGTCGCCACCGGCGCCTGCGTTGAAGTCCTTGACCGTGATGTTGCCGCCCTGGCCAGGACCGGTCACTGCGTAGGTATCGACACCGTCGCCGCCGGTGGCGGTCACGCTGGCGTTTCGGCCAGGATTCCTGAGATTGAAGGTGTCGTCGCCCGCCCCGCCCGACGCCACCACACGGCCGTCTGCAAGCTGCATGTCGAGCACGTCATTTCCGCTACCGCCAAACAGGCCGCTATTGCCAACGACAGCAATTTTCAGGTGATCATTGCCGCTGCCACCATTGAGGAGGCCGTTACTGAGTCCGCCATCGAGGGTGTCGTCGCCGGCGCCGCCGTCGAGCACGCAGTCGCCCATTATCATGAACAGTTTGTCGTTGCCATTGCCCCCCATGAGCGTGTCGGCCCCAAAAAAGCCGCGGATGTCGTCGTTACCATCGCCGCCGCTCAGCTGGTCATCGCCGGCGAAGTCCTCGATGGTGTCGTTCCCGCTGCCGCCATTGATGATGTCGTTGCCCTCCGCATCAAGCAATTTGTCGTCGCCGCTCCCGCCCTCGATGCGATCGTCGCCTGCTCCACCGGCCAAATAATCCCGGCCCTCGCCGCCGTACAATTGGTCGTGGCCACCGCCTCCCTCGATGTAATCGTTGCCTGGCTCGCCATGGAGCATGTCGTTGCCCTCGCCGCCCGCGATATAATCGTTACCCAACTCGCCATGGAACACGTCGTTACCCTCCTTACCGGAAATGGAGTCGTTACCGCTGCCCCCCATGACCGTATCGCCGTGCCGGCCGCCGTGGAGGTAATCATCGCCTGCGGTACCGACGACAAAACGGCCGCCGTCCGTCCCGTCGGGCTTGATTCCAGCCACAAAATTGGCAGCATCGACACTGGTGGCGACGATGCCGCGCAGGGTTGCCAAGGTATGGAAGGCGAAGGCCGTGCCGTTGGCGCCATCGTCATCCATCTGCAGCAAAGTATCGTTTCCACTCTGGACCAGCCGCAGGTAGCCGCTGGCGCCAAACGGGTTGGTCGATGAGGATGCCGTGATGGCGCTGAACTCAAGTCGATCACCACCGATGCCAGTCTGGAAATCGTTGATGACGACGCTTTCGGCGTGCTGGCTAAACGAAAAGTAAAAAATGTCGCTGCCGCTACCGCCCGACACTTCCACACTTTTAGCCGCCTTGCCCGGATTAAAAACGATCTTATCGTCACCGCCACCGCCGGAGACACTGACCAAGCCACCCGTCGGGGAGCTCCAGGAACCGATCGTGAATTCGTCGTTGCCGGCGCCGCCATTGAGCGTATCGTTGCCGAAGCTGTCGGAAAGCGTGTCGTTTCCATCGCCACCGTCGAGCAGATCGTCCCCTTCGCCGCCGATGAGTAGATCGTTGCCTGCGCTACCCGACAAGGTATCGTTGCCGTCGCCGCCGTACAAGGAGTCGTTGCCGTCGCCGCCGTCCAGGTAATCATTTCCCTCCCCGCCGTACAGCCGGTCCGCGCCCCCCAAGCCGTCGATGCGGTCGTTCAGCACATCGCCGGTCAGCGTATCGTCGCCCTCGGTGCCGCTCAGCGCCAGTCCGGCGTGCGGATCGGCCGCCGCACCGAGATTTGCAAGTGCGGCGTTCACATGGGCATCCTGCCGTATGCCGGCGCTGGAGCGATGCATAGGAACAGGCGTCGCGGAAGGGGAATTCGTCATGATGATCCTTGAGGTGATGGAAGCTGAGCAAAAAAACAGATTATTTTGCCAATATTGTTTATTATCTTGTCATCATGCCCGGACAGCATAAATATGTCCATATGAAAATATTACATGTGGTTAAAAACGGCAGAGTCAACGCAGCCAGCCGGTGCGCACGAATCGGGCTGCTGCGAGGTTTTTGTAACCGCGACACCATTGCGGGGTTCGGGCCCTTCGCGGCAGCGGGGGCGCCAGCCCTGCCGGCTCCCGCATGGCTGTTTAAGGGGCGTGCATGTAGTCGGGCGGCACGCCCACCAGTTCCACCGGCACCAAGGCAGCGTGGGCCGCTACCTTGGCGTAGATGAGATTGTCGGCCGTCAGGTTGGCGGCCACGACGTTCTGCAGGGTCATCAGCATGTAGGCGATGTCGGGGCCGGCAGTCCCATCCAGATCGTCCTGCACCAGGGTCGAGGTGCCGCTTTGCACGTAGCGCACCATACCCGAGGCAAGCGGGTCAGAAGCCCAGCCGGGTTGCGCATGAAGGTGACGTCAATGCGGCCGCCACCCGGGCCCGGGCTGAAGTCCTTGATCGTCAGACACGGTCGCCGCGATGCCATGCAGGATCGCCAGCATATGAAACTGCGCTACCTGGCCGGCGGCGCCGTCTTCGTCGAACTGCAACAAAGTGTGGCTTCCGCTCTGGAGAAGACGCAGGTAACCAGCGGCGCCAAACGGGTGGCCGGGGCCGGATGGCGCCCCGTAGACGTGCAACCGATCGCCGCCGATGCCGGCCTGGAAATCATTGATGACATTCGTTTCGGCATGCTGCCCCGAATCGAAACGAAAAATATCGCTACCGCTGCCCCCCGATATCTCGACGCGTTTCGTTGCCACGTTATCGCCAAGGAAGATGATGTCGTTGCCGCTCCCGCCGAGGATCTGGACAGTGCGTAACGAGGGGGATTGTTGCGAGCCAGTGTCGATCTGGTCGTCGCCGGCACCGCCGTCGAGGGTGTCATTGCCCGCACCATCGATCAGGTAATCGTCGCCTTCTCCGCCATCGAGCAGATTATCGCCGCTCTGTCCGATTAACCCGTCATTTCCGCTGCCGCCGCCGAGCGTGTCGCTGCCTTCTTCGTCAAGGAGTTGATCGGCACCGGCGCCGCCGGACAGGAGATCGTTTCCCGTCCCACCCCACAAGGTGTCGCTGCCAGTGCCTCCATCGAGGTAATCGTTGCCGGCCAGACCGAGCAACATGTCATTGCCGCCCAGTCCCGCGAGACGGTCGTCCAGCGCGCCGCCGCTCAGATTGTCGGCGCCCTAGGTGCCGGTCAAGGTCAGGCCCGCAGTCGGGCTGGCGGCGTCGATTGCGCCGGCAAGGGCGGCGGATTGCTGGGCCGGGGCGAACGGGGAGCGGGACAGCAGCATGGAAGGAGAAATGATCATGGTCATCCTTAGGTGATAGAAAGATGAACCGCCATTGAGATACTCTTGGCAATATTTTCAAATTGATATCATGCCTGCGCGGGATAACCACGTCCAGCGAGAAATTTACATAGAAACTCAGAAAAAGATCAGCTGGGATCGACCCAGCCGGCGCGCAGCTGTTCTTCAAAGTCGGCCGCCGGCAGCGGACGCGAGAACAGGTAGCCCTGCACCTCGTCGCAGCCGGCATCGCGCAGGAATTCCAGCTGCTGCAAGGTTTCCACGCCTTCCGCGATGACCCTGTGGCGCAACTGGCGTCCGATGCTGATGATGGTGCTGGCGATGGCGCAGTCGTTGCTGTCGAACGGTAGCCCGGTGGTAAACGAGCGGTCGATCTTCAGGGTGTCGATCGGAAAGCGCTTCAGGTACGACAGGCTCGAATACCCGGTGCCGAAGTCGTCCAGCGACAGGCTCACGCCAAGCGCGGTGATGCGGTCCATGATGGCGATCACGCGCTCGATGTCGTGCATCAGCGTGCTCTCGGTAATTTCCAGCTCCAGCCACGACGGGTCGAGCTGGTAGCGCGCCAGGGTCTCGCTCACCCGGACCGGCAAGGCCGGCGAAAATTCGCGCGCCGACACGTTCACGGCGAGGCGGAATGGCGGCAGGCCGGCCGCCTGCCATTGCGCCGCCTGGGCGCAGGCAGCCTCCAGCACCCATTCGCCCAGCTGGACGATGAGGCCGGTCGCTTCGGCCAGCGGAATGAACTCGGCCGGCGGCACCAGGCCGCGCTGCGGATGCATCCAGCGCACCAGCGCTTCGGCGCCGACCATCGAGCGCGTGCTGATCTCGAACTTGGGCTGGTAGTGCAGCAGCAGTTCGCCATCGGCCAGCGCCTGGCGCAGGCCCGATTCGAGGCGCATGCGTTCCTGCATGCCCTGGTTCATGTCGTGGCTGTAAAAGGTCACGCTGTCGCCATCGCCGCCCAGCTTGGCGCGCGCCATGGCGATGTCGGCCACGCGCAGCAAGGCTTCGGCATCGGCCCCGTCCTGCGGGTAGACGCTGATGCCGATGCTGGCGCCCACGCGCAGGTCGTGGCCTTCGATGATGATCGGCTCGACCAGCGCCGCCTGCAGCTTGTGCGCCACCGTGGTCGCCTCGAAATGCTCGCGGATGTCGAACAGGCCGACCGCGAATTCATCGCCCGACAGGCGCGCCACCACATCCTGCTCGCGCAGCACCTGGCGGAAGCGCTGCGCCACCTGCTTGAGCAGCTCGTCGCCGGTGGCGCGCCCGAGGGTGTCGTTGAACATCTTGAAGCGGTTCAGGTCGATGAACAGAATGCAGGCGGTGGCGTTCTTGCGCTGGGCCGAGGTCAAGCCCTGGTCGACCAGCTTGGCCATCAGGCTGCGGTTCGGCAGGCCGGTCAGCGCGTCGTAGTAGGCCAGGTGGTGCAGGCGTTCTTCCGCGTGCTTGCGTTCGGTGATGTCGGTCAGGTAGGCGATCAGGCCGATCGGGCGCTGCTCGCGGTCGTGCAGCGGAGAGAGCGACAGGCTGGCCCAGAACACCTCGCCCGACTTCTTGCGGCGCCGCACTTCCATCATGCGCCCGCCCTGTTCCACGAAGGCATCGTGGAAGGCCGTGTCTTCCTCGGCGTACAGGAACAGGATGTTGCGCCCCACCGCTTCCTGCGCGCTGTAGCCGAACAGGCGCTCGGCGCCCTTGTTCCAGCTGGTGATGTAGCCGGTCTGGTCCATCGTCAACACCGACTCGTGGATCTGGTCGAGTATCTGCGCCTGGTGCGAGAGCTCCGCTTCGAGGTCGAGGTAAGCCTGGGTCGAGCGCAGCGCGAACTCGTTGACCTGCAACAAACTGGCGGCCAGATCGGCCAGGCCAGCCAGCAGGCGGCGGTCGGTGTCGTCGTAGGCGGCGCGCCCGCTGACCACGAAGCGGCCGAAATAGTGAGCGCCGCTGGTCACCTCGCAGGCAAGCTGGGGAACGGCGCCGTCGGCCGCCGCCCCCGGCGCGGCAAAGCTGCCGTGCGGACTGGCCAGCAAGTCGCGCGCGATGCGCCCGAGCTCGGCCGCAAGCGGCTCGCCGCGCAGCTTGAGCACGGCGGCACACAGGGCGGCACTACTGGTCAGGAAATCGGTCGCGGCGCTGACATGCATCCTACAGGTTCCTGCCGACCTGGATCGCCCAGTGGAAGGCGTGCAACTGGCTTTGCCACCATTGTTTGTTGTCGATGCCGAGCGCGGCCAGTTGCGCGGGTGCCGGCAGGCGCTGTTCCACCATGCTCAGTTGTTCGCCGAGGCGCCCTTCGCGCAGCAGCAGCGCTTCGGCCGCGGCCGGCGCCAGGCCGAGCGCGCCGACGATGTCTTCCATCGACATGCCGAACAGCACGTCGAGCAGCGAAAACACGCCGGTCATGAAAGCGATGTCCTGGGCATCGCGCTCGCCGCCCTGCAGCTTGCACAGGCATTCGAGCTGGGCCGCGCGCAAGGCAGCCAGCGGCAGCAGCGGATTGGCCATGCCGTCGGGCTGCTGGCGCGCGTACAGCAGCAGTTGCAGCCAGCGCTGCAACTGGCGCCGGCCCAGCAGGTTGATGGCCTGGCCGAAGCTGGTAATCTGGGTACTGAGCGCAAACGCGGCCGAGTTGACCAGCTTGAGCAAGTGATAGGACAGCGCCGGATCCTGCTTGAGCAGTTGTTCGAGCTCGCGCGATTCGGCGTCGCGCGCCAGCAGGCCCAGCAGAGCCAGCAAGCGCTTGCGCGAGGTGCCGTCGTGCGGCTTGACGCTGGGCGCGGGACGCAGCGGCCACGCGCCGCTGAGCCATTCGAAGCCGGCCTCGGTGCAGCGGGCGAAGTGCTCCGCGCTGTGCACGCCATGCGCCAGGTGCGGGCCGAACAGGGACAGGACCTGGTATTTGCCGCCGCGTACCACCGGCAAGCCCGCGCTGCAGTCGAGCGCAACCGCACGCAAGGCGGCCGGCACCTTCACGCCCTCGGCCGGCTGGCCGTCGAGCAGCACGCGGTAGCCTTCTTCGTGCAGCGCCAGCACGTGCTTGACCAGCGCCTCGTCGCCGAGCACGCCGGCATCGATGGCGAAAATCATCCGGTGCGGCGGCATCAGCGCCAGCAGCGCCTGTGTCAGTACAGCGGGCGATGCGAGGTGCAGGATGCAGTCGAGCGGCGCAATGGCGGTGAGGAGGTCGGGCTCGCCGAACACGGCGTGCAGGGCGGCGGCCTGGTCGAAGCCCGGCGCGATGCGCACGGTCAGCGCCAGCCACTCGTTTTGCGCATTGGCCGCCGCTTGCATTTCTACCAACGGGAACGGTGTTGTGTCGAAGGCAGCCATCGGCGTCTTTGAATTAGGGGGTTGGACAATCTTAGTTGAGATAATGATCCGAAGCAACCACTTCGTGGCTCGTGCAATAGCAGTTCGTCATCATTATTTTCCGTCAATGCAAAAGGATACTAGC
>NZ_JAVCWL010000048.1:0-47956 GCF_030846505.1 Massilia pseudoviolaceinigra
TGACGGCGGGACGGGAACCTGCTATTACGGCGCCAGCGCCAGCAGCACCTGCCCTTTCAGGGCCTTGATCAGCGACGTCTCATCCGGCGGCACGCCCTCCGGCGCGAGCTCGGCGCGGTCGGCATAGAACAATCCCACCTGCACCTTGCTCACCACCAGCGGCAGCACGATGAAGCTTTTGGCGTCCGGCAGCAAAGCCCGGTGCCAGGCCGGCAGCAAATCGCGGATCTTGGGGCTGGTGGCGTCAGCGATCATCAGGTCGGCATCGTTTTCCATGGCCAGGTGAAACAGGTCGCGCGCCGCCCCCATCGGGAAGGCAAAACCGGCCTGGCGCCGCGCATGGTCTTCGCCGAACGCCAGGCGCGCCCGGTACTGGCCGCTGCGCGCATCCTTCAGGCACACCGTGGCGAAGCGAAAACCCATGCTCTTGTACAAGGTTTCCAGCACGGCCAGGATGACATCGTTGACCTTGGCGTCGCCCGCGGCGCGCATCTGCGTCACATCCTGCACCCCGGCCAGCAGCTGCTCGCGCGCATCGTGCGGCTTGCCGCTCGGATGGGTCCCGCCCGCCGCGCCCCCGCCGGCGTCCATGGTGGCCAGCAGCAGCACATTCGGCAGCCCGCCGCTGTCGAGCGTTTCCTCGTCGCGCGGCTGCGGCTCCATGTTCATGCTGCGCAGCAGCGCCGTCATCTCGGTCTGGACCGTCTCGAACAATTCCTTCATCTGGTCGGCGGTCAGGTTCAGCGCCACGCCGTAGCGCAGCTGCAGCGCCTGGAACTCCTTGCTCTCGGCCGGACTGGCCGAGCGTCCCAGCAGACGCGAGACTTCCATCGCGAACGACGCCACCTGGCGCATCCACTCGCCGCGGTTGATCGCCACCTTCTGCGCCCCCGCCTGCAGCGGACTGAGCGAGCGAACGATGACATCCGGAATCTTCCACTCCGCCATCACCGCCTGCGACAGGGCGTCGTAGCTCGCCCCCAGGATCATTTGCGAGGCCTGGCCCACGCTGTGGGTGCCGCCCTTGACCAGCGCGTTGATCTCGCGGTAGCGGTCATGCTCGTGCGAGGCCACCAGCAGCGGCCCCAGGTTCTTGAACAGGGCCCCGATCGACGCTTCCTCGGCGCCCTGGTAAAAGCTGTGGCGCGCCATTTCGCGCCCCACCAGGCTGGCGCACAGGGCCGCTTCGAGCTCGATCCGCACGCTGGTGGCGTGGGCGCTGTTCGACAGGGCGTCGACCAGCAGCATGGCCAGCGCCGTGGTGCGCACATTGTCGAAGCCGAGCAGCGAGATGGCGCGCGAGATCGTGGTCACCGTGGTGCCGGACTTGGTGCGGTAGGTCGGCGTGTTCGACAGGCGCAGGATGCGCTGGGTCAGGGCCACGTCCGACAACACGTAATAAGCCAGGTCGTGCGTGCCCTCGTCGTCGGAGGAAGCCATCTCGACCACGCGCGCCACCGAGGCGCCCAGGGCAAACATGTCTTCGTCGCCGCACACCTTGTGGATCAGGGCGGCGCGCACGCGCCGGGTGTCGCCATCGGCGTAGGAGGGAGAGGCGGAAGGAGGAGAAGCGCTGGACATGGATGAGGGGCAGAGGTGGCGAAAATCAGGCGGGCGCGCCGGCTTTCCTGCGCACGCCCTTGTCGTATTTGGTCAGGATCTGCTGATGCAGGCCGGCCAGGGCCGGCAATTTCGGATTGACCGGGTCGAGCCGGCGCACATTGTCGATCAGCCCCAGCGCATTCTGGGCCAGCAGCTCGTCCCAGCCGACGTTTTCCAGGCACTTGAGCACGGCGACGGCGGCATTGAACACCACTTGCGGGTTGTCCGGCAGCTTGCCGACCGCCTCGACCATCAGCTCGACCGAACCGCGGTAGTCGCCCTCGTTGGCCTTGGCCGCGCCGGCCGCCACCAGGTCGACCACGGCCTGGCGGCTCTCGTGCGCCACGCTCAAGGCCAGGTCGGTGCGCCCGGCCTGTTCGAACACCGCCATCGCCTTGGCCATCACGGCGCCATTGGCGGCGTTGCGCATCACATCGCTCATGACTTCGGCCGCGCCCTGCTCCATATTGTTTTGCAAACAATTGCGGGCCAGCTCCATCTTGACCTCGGGCGAGAGCCCGCTGGTGATGCGGCAACCTTCCAGCGCCGCCGTGAGCGACTCTTCCAGGCGCGCATCGTTGCCGGTGTACTCATGCACCATGGCGGACGAAATGGCGCTGCACACGGCCGTGTTCTTCTGCCCGCCCATCGACTTGTCGAGGTCGCGGATCACGGCCGCCGCCTGCACCGGATCGCCCTTCTTCACCAAGGTCTGGACCAGCTTGAGGTGGTCTTCCGGGTCGCGGAAGGTCGAATACTTGGCCTTGCTCACCACTTGCTTGAGCACTTTCTCGGCGGTCTCGGTGTCGCCTGTTTCCAGCGCCACCTCGCCCAGCTTGCGCAAGCGCCGCACCGCATGCGGCGACACCGCCACCGCATCGCTCAGGACCGCCTGCGACTGGTCCAGTTCGCCCACGGCGGCATGCGTGCGCGCCAGCCAGTCGTAGGCATCGACGAATTTCTTGTTGCTGTCGACCAGCGAGGTCAGGATCTCCTTGGCCTCGTCGAAGCGCTCGCGCATGAACAGGGTCTTGGCCAGGCCCAGCCGGGCCCAGGCGATCGCCTTGGCATCGTACAGTTGCTGGTAGATCGGCTCGGCCAGCTCCGGCTCGCCCAGGAACATATGCAGCTCGGCGCGCAGGCGCAGGAAATCGACCGCGTAGCGCGGGTGCAGGCGCATGCCCTCGGCGCAGGCATCGATCGCCTCGCGCTGGTTGCCCGAATCCATGAGTTGATAGACCGGCATGAACACATTGCGCTTGTCGAGCGCGCGCCCGATGCGCTCGAGCAGCAGGTCGGCGGTAAACGGCTTGAGGATGTAATCGGTGGGCGCCAGTTCGGCCGCGCTGACCACCTTGCTGTAATTGCCTTCGGCGGTGACCATGATGAACATGGTCGACATGGTCATCAGCTTATGGTGGCGCAAGTCTTCCAGCAATTGCTGGCCATCCTGGCCGCCGTCGAGGTCGTACTCGCACAGCACCACATCGAACGATTTGAGGCCCAGGTGCTTGATGGCGGCATTCGAACTGCCCGCATGGTCGATCCTGGTCAGCCCGCACAGGGTCAGCATGTTGTGGATGCTCGCGCGCATGCCCGCATGCGGCTCGACAATCAACGCGGTCAGTCCCTCAAGTTCGTTCATCTCTTGTTTTCCGATCAGCCTGTGGCGGGCAGAGTTCCGCGACGTACGTCGGCACGCTGGGTCTCAGTATATTACGGCAGAGGAACGAAATAGTTGAATTCAGCCGTGCGGAACGGCGAAGCCGATGCGGGAATGCCACACCGGCCCCCTTCCGCGCGCCGGCTCAATCGTCGTCGGCGTCGACCGGTTCAGGCGGGCTGGTCCGGATGATGTCGAGCAGCGCCGTCACCACCTCGGGGTCGAACTGGGTCCCGCTGCGCTCGGCGATATAGCTCACCACATCGGGATACGGCCACGGTTCCTTGTACGGGCGCCGGTGCAGCAGCGCATCGAACACGTCGACCACCGCCACGATGCGCGCGGCCAGCGGAATGGCGCGTCCTTGCAGGCCCTCGGGATAGCCGGCGCCGTCGAAATGCTCGTGGTGGGCGCCGGCGATCTGGGCGCCGTAGGTCAGGTAGCTGACCCCGTCGACCATGCTGGCGGCGCGCTCCAGGATCGAGCGGCCGATTTCGGCATGGCTCTGCATCACGCGCCGCTCCTCGGGCGTGTGCGCGGCCGGCTTGAGCAAGACCTGGTCGGGCGTGGACACCTTGCCCACGTCATGCAGGATGCTGGCCAGGCCGATCATTTCCAGCAGTTGCGGGCTCAGGCCCGGATCGTCCACCCCGCCCTGCTTCATGCGCTGCGCGATGCGCGACGACAGGTCCTGCACGCGCCGCACGTGGCCGCCGGTGCCGTGGTCGCGGAACTCGGCCAGGTCGGCCAGCGCCACCACGGTCGCTTCCTGCGCCTTGCGCAGCTGGCCGAACATGTACAGATTGTCGAAAGCGGCCGCGATGCGTTGGCAAAACACTTCCAGCAAGTCGCGCTGGATCGGCGCCAGCGGCCACGGCGGCGTGACCGAAATGCACAGCTGGCGCTCTTCCTGGGTGTGGATGTACAACACATTGACCGGATGCTCGAACTGGCTCTGCTTTTCGCGGAACGCCTTGACAATCGCCGGCATCAAAGGATGATCGGGCGGCAGCGCTTCGCTGTCGGCCAGGGAGGTATAGCTGCCGGTGGCGGCCACCACGGTCGGCCCGCCGGTCACGGCCGACATCACGCACAGCACGCCGTCGGCGCCCACGTCGAGGATCGCACTGACCTGGTTGAGCACGCCCGAGGCGAATTCGCGCAGCGAATGGATCTGGTACAGATTGGTGGCGCCGGCCAGGATCTTGCCCAGGCCGATGCGGCTGCGTTCGAGCATCATCAGGCTCTCGTAGGCGCGCAGCGCCGAGATCACGGTGGTGAACAGCTTTTGCGTGGTCAGCTCGGTCTTGGCCTTGTAATCGTTGATGTCGTATTCGATGATCACGCGCTGCTCGGGCGCCTGGCCCGGCTGGCCGGTGCGCAGCACCACGCGCACGATCTGGTTGTTCAATTCCTCGCGGATGCGGCGCGCCAGGATCAGGCCGGCGTCATCGGTTTCCATGACCACGTCGAGCAGCACCAGAGCGATGTCGGTCGTGTCGCGCAGGATGCGGTAGCCCTCGGCCCCGCTGTAGGCGGAAAACA
Source organism: Massilia pseudoviolaceinigra (assembly GCF_030846505.1). NCBI lineage: Bacteria > Pseudomonadati > Pseudomonadota > Betaproteobacteria > Burkholderiales > Oxalobacteraceae > Massilia > Massilia pseudoviolaceinigra. Next base: position 4,811 of record NZ_JAVCWL010000048.1, read on the forward strand.
GTTCGAGTTCGCGGCCCTTGAAGGCCACGTTGCGCAGCGCCAGCCGGGTGACGGCGTGCACGTCGACGTCGTCGTCGACGATCAGCACGCGCCACAGGCGCTGGTCGATCGCCGCGGCACTGGCGGTCGCGCCGCTCTCGTCGTCTTCGTCGAGCAGCCAGTTATCGTCCGATGCATCTGTGGGGTCGGTCATACAGGCTCCATAAGTGCCCCTGCCAACGGGGCGTCATACGTGATGCAATCAAAACAGCGCTTTCCTGCCCGACCGTAACTTTAAGCAAACAGTGCGACTGTGACATCGGTACCACCCGCTTTTTACCAATCAAATTATAAACAATGTTTTGTCTCAGGCGAGCACCGCTGCATTCATATTTTGCGGGCTGGCAACAGCACCGCTCGTCATTTGGCGCGCCATCTGCTACTCTTTGACAGCACAGGCGTCCGCCGCGGCGCTACTTTGACAGGGAGACACCATGCAAGTTCCTTCTTCGACTGTAGCCGGTGGCGGGCCATCCGGCAAGGATATCGCGGGCCACGAGTTTCTTGCGTTCACGCTCGGCTCGGAAGAATACGGGATCGACATCCTCAAGGTACAGGAAATCCGGGGCTATGAGGCGGTGACGCGAATTGCCAACGCACCAGAATTCATCAAGGGCGTGATCAACCTGCGCGGCATCATCATTCCCGTGGTCGACATGCGCATCAAGTTCAATCTCGGCACGCCCGTGTACGACCAGTTCACCGTGGTCATCATCCTCAATATTTCCGGGCGCGTGATGGGCATGGTGGTCGACAGCGTGAGCGACGTGACCACCTTGACCCCAGAGCAAGTCAAGCCGGCACCGGAAATGGGCACCGCGTTCGGCAGCGACTACCTGATCGGGCTGGGCACGATCGACGAGCGCATGCTGATCCTGGTCGATATCGACAAACTGATGTCGTCGAGCGACATGGGGCTGATCGAATCCTTGGCGACCTGACGGCCAGGAAATCTAGATTGGCCCGTGAACGTCTGGTGGGAGCGACCTCATTGCCCTTGCTTCGTGAATTTCATGCGCTGCCAAAACTTGATCAGAGGGGGCTAACGATGAACTCGAACAGCGAAGCCCTAGTATCATAATCATCCAGATTCCAGGGATTAGTAAGATTCCTGTACACATCGTCTGGCGATGTCATCAAATCAATGCGATCTTGCTCGGATATCGCTGCCAACCGATGCGTAAGGGTGGAAATATTTTTGACAGAGAGATTTCTGCTCTTCCAATATAGATCATGCAAATTCGACTCAGACAAGTGACCGTTCTCTCTCAGTTTCTGCAACTTCACGAGGATGCTGGTTAGCTCATAACTGATCTTCCTGTAGTCAACCAACAGGCTCCGCAATTCCAGCCGCCCCCATTCGGCAGGGGGCCGTGGAAAACTGGCAACATAATCGTCCAAGGTCGCTGCGAGAGAATGCAAGGCCTGTTCTGGCGTGGCGCCGGATTTTTGGACACCGCCGATTTGCTCGCCCGAATCGAGTCGCTCTACGGTCGCCCTGGCGAAATGAAAATTCGCCTGGACCTCCCGGACGTGCAGTACGATCCGGTGAAACCCATCACTCCACCCATCGTGATACTTGCCAATTTCCCATTTCGTTATGAGCATGCGTTGCAGTTCCAGACGTTCGAGTGGTGTTGTAAATAGGAGAATGGGGCGCGGTTCCACCGTCGCCGGCTTCAGGTTCCGTGCGGGTCGAAGTAGGCGGCCCAAGTGGTGGCCAAGGGTTGCAGTTTGGCAGCAGCCCCGAACAGCGCCAGCGCCTGCCCGCGCGTGCCGGTATTGAACACCGCCACCGCCAGGTTGAAAGTGGTGTGGCGATCAAGCGATCCCCGCGCCAGCGCTTCGCGCAGCACGGTTTCGGCCTCGCGGTACAGCGCGCGGTCGCACAGCAGCGCGCCGAGGCAGGTCAGTACTTGCGGATCATGTGGATGGCTGGCGCGGGCGTGCTCGAGCAGCGCCTGAGCGGCGGCAATGTTGCTGTCCCAGTGCTCCAGTCGCTGCCAAGCCTGATCGATCAGTTGCCGCGCTTCGATGATTTGGTTCACGATATGTCACCTTGGAAGTTGCTCGTGTGGCGGTGAACGGTCGGGATGCTCAGGCATCCAGCGTGGCGCTTGCAATCGTATGTCATTTGCGGATAATTCATCCGGTAGCAGTCACGCAAAATATGGCGTACATCATGGATATCATCGACCACACGACGCTTGCCGGCTTGGCGGGGTCGGGGGTGGTAAGCAGCGCGCGCGTAGTCGGGCAAGCGGATGGCTGGCGCATACTCGTGATGCACGGCCAGTCCGAACAAGCGCTTTCTGATCCGCCCGGCGGGCGGGTACGCATTTTTCCCAAGCTCGATACGTTGGCCGCCTACCTCAAAGATATCGGGATCGTGCATTTCGATGTGGATGCCGTCAACTTTGGTCCTGCCATGATCGCCGACACCATGCGTGCGGCACTCCCTTCCGCGACGAAGGACTCGCATTCCACCGCCTATGTCGACTGGCTCAAGGCAGAGGTGCAGGAAGCGATTGACGATACCAGCCCCAGCGTCCCCCATGACGAGGCGATGCGTCAGATCCGCGCCACAGTGAAGCTCTCGTAAGGGGAGCATATGCATGCGATCCACTGAAAAAAACAGGCGATCAAAGATTTGATCAAAATAGGCCAGTTCATCTCCAAGGACAGTCCGGCGAATGCGGGCAAAATGATCGACCTTATCGAGAGCAAGGTTCTGCCCCTCGCCACCCATCCACGTATCGGCCGCCGGGCCACAAACGCGGCACTTACGAATTGGTCGCCCACGAACACTACCTCATTATTTACCGCGTGCTATCCACGAAGGTCGAAGTCTTGCGGATCAAGCACACAGCACAGCAGTGGCACGCCGGGTGAGGGCGCCAACTCTCTCACGGAAATCTCTGATTTTTTGGGTAGAACACAGCCGTCCCAGCCGCCTTTTGTACGGATCGGATAGCTGGCCGGCGTCTTAGCGAACGCGCGCCAGTTCCTCCAGCTCGGCCGCCCGTGCCGCGCGCGCGCTGACAGCGCATTCATGGGCGGCCAGGCGCGCCGCCGTGCCGCCATCGGGATCGTCATGAAACCCGCAGTTCGCCTCGGTGTATTTCAGCCACAGCCGCTGGACTTCCTGGAGCTCTTTTTCGCGCGCGCCTTGCTGACGCGCCATCAGCGCCCGGTACGCCACATTGAGGCGCTTGTCTTCCAGTGCGTACTGGGCCGACATGCACTCCTGCATATCAACATTGCTGACCGCTTTGCCCATGCAGCGCTCGTACTGCTTGCCGCGCACGGTACCCGGCGCGGCTGCGGTAGCGGTGGAAACGGCGCCGGCGGCCAGCGCCAGCAACATCATCGTTCGTAATACGGTCATGGGGGAAATCCAGGCAAGTCCGGGCGCACCCGGGATGAAAAAAATCCGGTTCAACCCGGATCAAGAGGAAGAGAACGCGCCGCGGCGGCCTGCTTGCGCCGCCCCACGCATTCGGCCTGGCTGCCGCCCACGTCGATATTCTGGTAGCGCACTTCGTACTTGCCGGCCGCCAGGCGGTCGGCCACGAACGTGTCGCGCGCCAGCACGTACACATGGCGCACGTTCGAGCGCCGTTCGAGATCGAAAATCTTGACCAGCACCGGCGAGCCGTTGCGCGTGTTGTCGATGCTGATCTGGGTTTCCGGCCCCTGGTTCCCGATCGGGAACCCGTCCACATAGCCCGACTGCGCCGGCCACGGCTCGCCGTTGGGGGCGATCAGCGAATGCAGTTCGGTCTCGCAGTCGGCCACCCGCGCCGGCACCACCAGTTCGGTCACGCCCAGCGTGCGGATATCGGGCGGGCGCTGGCCGGCGTCAGCCACGTGCGGCTTGGCCACCGCCCAGCTGTCGACGCGCGCGTCGGGCTGCGGCCCGGCGTGCGCCAACGCCCCCGTGCGCGGCGTTCCCAGCGCCGACGCCAGCGCCACCGGCACCGGCATGGCGCGCTCCTGGTCCATGAACAAGGCGCCGGCCGCGCATCCGAGGCCGAAACACAGCATCAGCCCGAACCACCAGCGCGGGTCGCGCACGGCCCGGTACGGCGCCACCACCTCGACCGGCGCCGCATCCCACGCCGCCGCTTCATGGCGCGGCTTGTCGCGGCCGTCCTCGGTACGGGTACTTTCCAGCCATTCGATTTCCCATTCCTCGGCCGCGATCCACTCGTCGTGCTCCTTGCGCCGCACCGGGTCGGACAGGGTGCCATAGGCGCTGTTGAGGATCGCCATGATGCGTGCGGCCTTCTCGTCGCCGGGATTCTTATCAGGATGGTATTTCTGGCTCAAGGCCTTGTAGGCGGCACGAATGACTTCCTGCGGCGCCAGGCGCGCCACTTTCAGGTTGTCATAATGTGTGTGGATCTTGGCCATTGTCGTCGGGTCGGGGAAGCGTGCAGTCGTCCATGATAGCCGATGTCGTCACGCCGGCAAGGCCGCCCGGCGTAACACCTTCATCGTCATTGTAGCGGCAAGGCAAGTTGCCAGATGCTCTACAGGCGGTGGCTGCGGTCGGCCCGCGCCAGCGCCTCGGGCAGGGCCACGCCGCGTCCCACCACCAGCACCTTGAACAGTTCGCCCATTTCGGCCGGGGAAACCAGTTTTTGCAGGGCCTTGGACTGCGGCAGGTAGCGCATCGGATCGGACGGGTCGTGCCGCAGCAGCAGTTCGCCGATGCCGGCGCCGAGCAGGAACGAGGCCTGGTTCATGTAGGCCAGCACGTCCAGCCCGGCATCCTGGGCGGCCAGCGCCATGGCGGTGAAGTCGACGTGGGCGGTGATGTCCTGCAAACCGGGCAGGTAAAACGGCTCGGGATGGGCGTGGTGGCGGTAGTGGCACATCAGGGTGCCGCCGATGCGCTGGTCGAGATAGAACTCGTGCGCCGGAAAACCGTAGTCGAGCAGGATGGCGGCGCCCTTGCCGGCGCCGAACATGCGCGCCAGCGACCCCATGAAACCGCAGGCCACGGGATGGACTTCGGTCAGGTAGCCGTCCTGCAGCAAGTCGGCGTCGGGAATCTGGCGCGCGATCTGGGCCGCCAGCGCGGCGTCGGGCAGGCGCGGCAGCCAGGCGAACTCGCCCTCCTCCACCGTCACCGTCAGTTCGCGCCACAGACCCGCATCCTTGCGCACCAGCGCCACCGGCATGGCGTCGAGCACTTCGTTGGCCAGCACCACGCCGTCGAAGGCGGCCGGGAAGTCGTCCAGCCAGCGCACCTGCGGGAAGTCTTTTAGCGCTTCCTGCTGGCGCGCGCGCAGTTCGCCCGACAATTCCATGATCGCGTAGCTCGCCACCGGCACGCCGTCGGCCGCCAGCGCGGTAAGGACGTCGCGCGCCAGCTTGCCGGTGCCGGCGCCGAATTCCAGGATCGCCGGCGCGCTTTGCGCCATGAGCGGCGCGGCTACCTGCGCCAGCGCGGCCCCGAACAGGGAACTGATTTCGGGCGCGGTGACAAAGTCGCCGGCGGCGCCCAGCTTGGCGGCGCCGCCGGTGTAGTAGCCCAGCCCTGGCGCGTACAGGGCCAGTTCCATGAAACGGGCAAAGGAAATCGCGCCGTCATGCCGCGCGATCTCGGCGGCGATCAGGTTTTGCAGGGCGTGGGACGCGGCCAGCGCGTCGCTATCGGGGACAGGAAGGGACATCCCGGCATTGTAGCGACAACGGCAAGGATCAACAATTACGTCAACTATCGCGCCCACTAGCGCGTCAGCCGGCGCCCCCGGCCCCGGACGCGTTGGGCAGCACCAGCGTGGCGCAAAAGCCGCCACCCTCGGCGTTCTGCAGCAGCAGCTGGCCGCCGTGGGCCTGGGCGATGCCGCGCGCGATGCCCAGTCCCAGCCCCATGCCGCTGCTGTTTTGCTTGCGCCCATGTTCGAGGCGTACATACGGCTCGAACAACTGGGCCAGGGCGTCTTCCGGCACGCCGGGCCCGTGGTCGCGCACGGCGATGCGGATGCTCGAACCGACCGCGCGCACCGCGATCTGGGCCCGTTCGCCGTAGTGCAGCGCATTTTCGAGCAGGTTGCCGATGGCGCGCTTGAGCGCCAGCGGCTTGGCCGTCACCGACAGGCCGGTGGGGGCGAACGAGACTTCGTGCCCGGCCAGCTGGGCGCCGCGCACCATGCGCGCCAAAAACGCGTCGAGCCGGATTTCGGTCGGGGTTTCGTGGATGTCGCTGTCTTTCACGCACTGGAGCGCGCCCTTGACCATCATTTCCAGCTCGTCGATATCTTCATGGAATTCGGCGCGCAAGGTGTCGTCGTCGAGCAGTTCGGCGCGCAGCTTGAGGCGCATGATGGGCGTGCGCAGGTCGTGCGAGATCGATACGAACAGGCGTTCGCGGTCGTCGATGTAGCGCCCGATGCGCTCGCGCATGGCCCCGAAGGCGCGCGCGGTGTTGACGAATTCGCGGCTGCCGGTCTCCGGCAGGGCCGGCATGCGCTCGCCGTTGCCGAACGCGGTGGCCGCTTCCGACAGCGCCGCCAGCGGGCGCGTGGTCCAGCGCACCACGGGAATCGACAGCATCACCACCGCCAGCAGCGACAGCGCGTGCAGCAGCAGGTGGTCGCGCGTAAACAGCTTGCCGCTGTCGAGAAAATAGGGACTGGGCATCAGGGTGGCCAGATACAGCCAGTGGCCCGGTTCCATTTCCACCTGCATCAGCAGCACCGGAGCCGGCTTGGCCAGCACGATCTGGCGCACCCGGCTCTCAGGCAGAGCCGACAGGCGGGTGCCGTCGTCGGCCACCACCAGGTGCTCGGGCCACACGAAAGCGACGCGCACGTTGCGGTTGTTGGGCAGGTCGGCGTGCAGGGTGGACTGGACGGTGGCCAGCGCGATATCGGCCAGCGGCTGCGGCCCGATGCTTTCGGCCGGCACCGCGGCGCGGTTCAGGCTGACGAAAAAGCGGGTGCCGCCCATTTCGCCGAACTGCTGGATGATCAAGGGCCGGTAATTCGGCGGCAAACTGAGGAAAAAGCGCACCGCGCTGGCGGCGCTGTGGCCGAGCTGCTGGGCGGCGTTGGCGACCTCGACCTGGGACTCGGCGCGGCGCTGGCTGGCCCAGATGTAGTTGCCGGCCAGCTGGGTCAGCATCACGCCGGCCACCATCAGCAGGGTCAGCCGTCCGAGCAGCGACTGCGGCAGGCAGCGCGCCCAGCCGCGCGGACGTTTATTCATGGCTGCTGATGACGCTGGCGGCAAACACGTAGCCGGCGCCGCGCACGGTCTTGATCAGCCACGGCTGCTTGCCGCAATCGTTGAAACGCAGGCGCAAACGGCTGATCTGCACATCGAGGAAGCGGTCGAACGGCCCGGCGTCGCGCCCGCGCGTGGCTTCGCACAGCACGCTGCGGTCGAGGATTTCGCCGGCGTGGTCGATGAAATACTTGAGCAGCTGGAAATCGAGCCCCGACAGCGGCACCGGCGTGCCGATGTGGTCGACCACGCTGCGCTCGACGGTGTCGATGGTAAAGCCGCCGAAACGGTGGTAACGCGGCGGCGCCGCCGCTTCCATGCCGGTGCGGCGGTGGATCGCCTTGATGCGCGCCAGCAACTCGCGCGGGCTGTGCGGCTTGGAAATATAGTCGTCGGCCCCGAGTTCCAGCCCGACCACGCGGTCGGCTTCGTCGGAACTGGCGGTGAGCATGATGATCGGCACATTCGAGCGGCGCCGCACCGCCTGGCACAGGGCAAAGCCATCGGTGTCGGGCAGCATGACGTCGAGAATCACCAACGACAGGGTGTCCACGCTGCGGTTGAATTCCGTGAAGAAGGACGCGCCGTTGTGGGCCAGGGTGACCGAATACTGGTTCTTTTCCAGGTAAGTCTTGAGCAGGGTCCTGATCTTCTGGTCATCGTCGACGATGAGGATGTTTCGCATTATGTGTAGCTTACCTGTCTTGCGGGCGGCGGCCGATCACGCCCAGACGGCGTTGGGTATCGGCGACGCTGACGCGTTCGTTAAGAAAAAAGCGGTGCAGCTCGGCCACCATGGCGTCGCGTGCCGTTTCGTCGGTGGCCATGCGGTGCACCATGCTCGGCACCTGCCCGGCCGGGGACGTGGCGAACAAGGTCCAGGAAGCGCGCGCGCAGGCATCCATGGCGGCCAGGTCGGGCGCGCGCAGCACCGGCACCGAGCCCTTGACGCGGCTGTAATCGCGCTGCACGGCCGGCTGCATGACCATGGCCGCCAGCGTTTCCTGCGAGGCGCGCTGGGCCGGGCGCTCGGCCAGCATGCTGAGCATGTCGACGTTATACAGGTGAAAGGCGGCCGTGCCGGGCACGGCGCCGCAGCCGATATCGCGGTCGCTGTGCAATCCCAGCGCGTTGAGCTCGCCCTTGGCCCAGTCGCCCATGACCAGCATGCCGGCGCTGCCGTCGGCCACCTGGCGCACTTCCTCCGCCCAGCTCAGTTCGCGCACGGGCGTACCCATCCACTTTTTAAGGCCGCGCAGGCGCGTCAAGGCGCGGCCCAGGCGCGGATCGGCGAACGCGGCCGGCTCGCGCTGCTGGAACAGCTGGCGGAAATACGCCGCCCCGCCCTCGGCCAGCACCAGCGTCTCGAACAAGGTGGCGACCTGCCACGGTTCGCTGCTTTGCGCCAGCGGCGTCACGCCGGCGCGCGCCAGCACGGCGGCGGCGCGTTCGAAATCGGGCCAGGTGACCGGCGCATTCAAGCCGTGGCGGGCGAACAGGGCGCGGTTGTGAAACAGGATATTGATGCGGTGAATGCCGAGCGGGGCCGCCACCACATGCTGGCCGGGGCGGATCAGGGCCGCAATACCGGGCAACAACTGGCGCTCCCAGTCGCCGCGCGCGGCCACCTGGTCCAGGTCGGCCAGCAAACCGAGCCGGGCCCAGTCGCGGATCACGATCCCATTGAGCTGGGCGACTTCCGGCGCATCCTTGGCCAGCACCCGGCTACGCAGGACGATGCCGGCGCCGATGCCCGAGCCGCCCGGCACCATGGCGTCGCGCCACTGCACGTGCTGCTGGCCCAGGCGCTCGGCCAGCAGGTCGACCGCGCGCCGTTCGCTGGCCGACTGCCACCAGTGCAGCACCTGCAGCGACTCGGTCACGGGCCTGGCCTCGGCCCTGGCCTTGGCATCCGCCCTGGCGTGCGCCCTTGCTGGAACCGGCAGCGCCAGCACAGCGAGCGCCAGCGCGGCCAGCAAGCGCCTGCCGCGCGCGCCTGTCTCCCGGGGCACTTTGCCCGTTGTCGCTTTCGCCACTATCACGCCCTCCTGTTTGCGGGACAGTGTATAACGAAAAAACTGCACAAAAAATGTAATTTTACTACAGCCATTTGCAAAGTTATTTTGCGAATTGTTTCGTTTTGTTGCAGGCGGCGCCGTCCGGATTAACCGGCGTTTTCGGCGCCACGGCAGAGTGAGCAAACGTGAATTCCTGCGCACCGCGATTGTAAAGATATGTTGCAAGCTCAACAGCACGAAAACGACGCTTTCCTTACAAATCAAGCACTTGGAATGTTACAAGGGCCGATTGTTCGCCAATCGCACTTTTTTGCGAGCCGATGCTACTGTCGCCCACGTTGTCGCTTGAACACGCTTTAAGGTGGCCGGGATGTCGACGCAACAGTGCCACAAGCGTGCTGATCAAGGTAGCGCCACCTCGCCCCGCTACTTTACATACTAATAAGGAGACTAAATGAAACGCATTACTTTGAGTACTTTAGCAACCGCCTTGCTGCTCGCCTTCGCCAGCAGCGCCGCCGTCGCCGGGGACCATGAGACCGAGGGCTTCCACGGTTACCTGCGCGCTGGCGTCGGCTCGTCGAACGCCGGCGGTTCGCAAAGCTGCTACGGCCTGGGCGGCATCACCATGTCTTACCGCCTCGGCAACGAGTGCGACAGCTTCACCGAATTCGGCTACACCCACGCCCTGGCCAAGGCCAGCAACGGCGCCACCTTCGTCGGCACCTTCTGGGTCGACGCTTACAAGAACGGCTCGGACTTCGGCGACGCCAAACTGGCCGTTTCGAAAGCCTATGTCGAAGCGAAAAACCTGCCGTTCATGAACGGCGGCATTATCTGGGCCGGTAAGCGTCACTACTACCGTCCTGATATCCACATGCTGGACATGCAGTACATCAACATGAACGGCACCGGCGGCGGCGTCGACGGCTACCCGATGGGTCCCGGCAAGATCAGCTACGCCTTGTTCAAGGACAACGACGACAACGTCTACTCCACCGACCCGCTGACCGGCGTGCGCACCCTGCGCAGCACCAATTCCGCACTGCGCCAGAACATCGTGTACGAAGGCTTGCCGGTCAATCCGAACGGCACCCTGGACATCGCTGTCAGCCTGATCCATGCCCAGGACGACAACAAGAACGTCAAGACCCACGACGGCTACCAGGTCTCGCTGTTCCACCGCCAGGCCAAGATCCTCGGCGGCGGCAACACCTTCGGCGTGCAATACGGCGTCGGCCCTGGCACCGGCATCAACGGTCCTTGCTGCGCCCGTATCGGCCCTTCCGGCAGCACCCTGCTCGATTCGGACGTCACCCGCGTGCGCGTGTTCAACGATATCGTGATCCAGCCGACGCGCGACTTCAGCATGGAATTCGTGGCCCTGTACCAGCGCGACAAGTCGGACCTGGGCGGCAGCAGCACCTGGACCACCGTCGGCGCGCGCCCTGTGTACGCCCTGGCCGAAAACTTCAAGATGCAAGCGGAAGTGGGCGTAACGCGCCTGAAAGACAAGCTCAATCCTTCCGCCCAGCGCCTGACCAAGCTGACCATCGCCCCGACCATCAGCCTGGGCCGCGACTACTACGCGCGTCCGGAACTGCGCGCTTTTGTAAGCTACGGCAAATGGAACGACGCCGCCAAAGGCGCCGTGAATGCCTTCAACAACGGCGGCCCGGTGTATGGCGACAAGACCAGCGGCACGTCGTACGGCGTCCACCTGGAAGCTTGGTGGTAACAGCAGGAAATCCCGCAGCAATGGTGCGCGGCTGACGCCGCGCACCGAGATCGACGCAGTCAAACTCGCAGTCAAATCAAAAAATCGTTGGAGACGAACCAGATGAAAATCAAACAACTCAAGTTCTTCCTGGCCGCGGCCAGCCTGGCCACCCTGGCCGGCGTGGCGCAAGCCGCACCGCAAGTCGAAGTGCTGCACTACTGGACTTCCGGCGGCGAAGCCAAATCGATTGCCGAACTGAAAAAAATGATGGAAGCGAAAGGCGTGGTCTGGAAAGACTTTGCGGTCGCTGGCGGCGCTGGCGAAAACGCCACCACCGCCCTGAAAGCGCGCGTGATCGCCAGCAGCCCGCCGACCGCGGCCCAGATCAAGGGCCCGGCGATCCAGGAATGGGGCAATGAAGGCGTGCTGGCCAACATCGACAGCGCGGCCACGGCCGGCAAATGGGACAGCCTTCTGCCGCCGGTCATCTCCAACGTGATGAAATACAAGGGCCACTACGTCGCTGCGCCGGTCAATGTGCACCGCGTCAACTGGCTGTGGATCAACCCTGCGGTACTGACCAAGGCCGGCGCCAAGACCCCGACCAACTTCGACGAATTCTTCGCCGCGGCCGACAAGATCAAGAAAGCCGGCCTGGTGGCGATCGCCCACGGCGGCCAGCCATGGCAGGACACCACCATCTTTGAAACGGTGGTGCTGGGCATCGGCGGCGCCGACTTCTACAACAAGTCGCTGGTCAAGCTCGACCAGGCCAGCCTGACCAGCCCGACCATGATCAAGTCGTTCGAAACGCTGGCGAAAATCAAGACCTACATCGACAAGGATGCCGCCGGCCGCGACTGGAACCTGGCAACCGCGATGGTCATCAACGGCAAGGCCGGCATGCAGTTCATGGGCGACTGGGCCAAGGGCGAATTCACCGCCGCCGGCAAGGTCGCGGGCAAGGACTTCCTGTGCGTCGCCGCGCCTGGCACCGAGAAATCGTTCACCTTCAACATCGATTCGCTGGCCATGTTCACGGTCAAGAATCCGGAAGAGCAGAAAGCCCAGCTGACGTTGGCGTCGGCCGTGATGAGCCCGGAATTCCAGGAAGTGTTCAACCTGAACAAGGGTTCGATCCCGGCGCGCGCCAACATTGCCCGCACCAAGTTCGACAGCTGCGCCACCAAGTCGATGGATGACATGGCCACCAGCAACAAGGGCAACGCCCTGCTGCCAAGCCTGGCGCACGGCATGGCACTCGACTCGGCCAAGGCCGGCGCGATCCAGGACGTGGTGGCCAAGTTCATGAACTCCACCATGACAGCGCAGGCAGCAGTTCAAGCCCTGGCCAAGGCAGCAAAGACGCAGTAAGCCTCTCGTAGCACCCCCGCGCGCGGCTCACGGCCGCGCGCGCACCCGTCAGCCCGGCCCGCCGCATTGGCGCCGGCCTGCATCCGTCTTTTGGAGATCTATTCATGTCCGCTTCCTCCCTGACTTCCAGTCCGGGGCCGCAGGCGCGCACGCGCGCCCCCGCGGTTCCCGGCCGCTGGGCCGCCCGCGTCGACGCCTGGATGGCGCGCCTGGTGCTGGCGCCCACCATCCTGATGTCGCTGGTGTTCGTGTACGGCTTCATCGTGCTCACCGCCTTCCTGTCGCTGACCGAATCGCGCATGATGCCGCGCTTCGAGTACGCCGGCTTCGGCCAGTACACCGCCCTGTTCGGCCTGGATCGCTGGTGGACCGCGGCGGCCAACCTGGGCATCTTCGGCGGCCTGTTCATCTTGCTGTGCCTGGCCATCGGCCTGTCGATCGCCATTCTGCTCGACCAGCGCATCCGCGCCGAAGGCGCCCTGCGCGCGATCTACCTGTACCCGATGGCGCTGTCGTTCATCGTGACCGGCGCGGCGTGGAAGTGGATTCTCAATCCCGGCCTCGGGCTGGAAAAAATGCTGCACGACTGGGGTTTCGTCAACGCCCGCCTCGACTGGCTGGTCGACTCCGAGATGTCGATCTACACGGTCGTCATCGCCGGCGTCTGGCAGTCGTCGGGGTTTGTGATGGCGCTGTTCCTGGCCGGTTTGCGCGGCGTGGATGACGCCATCATCAAGGCCGCCATGGTCGATGGCGCCAGCCTGCCCACGATCTACCTGCGCATCGTCATTCCCGCGCTGCGGCCGGTGTTCTTCAGCGTGCTGCTGGTGCTGTCGCACATCGCCATCAAGAGCTTCGATCTGGTCATGGCGCTGACCGCCGGCGGACCGGGCACCTCGTCCGACGTGCCGGCCATTTTCATGTACCAGTTCTCGTTCACGCGCGGCCAGCTGGGCCTGGGCGCGGCGTCGGCCATGATGATGCTGGCCACCGTGCTGGCGGTACTGGTGCCACTCATGTACCTCGAAACCAAAGGAGCACGCCATGGGCGCTGACCAGAACCAGCTCACTGCCGGGCGGATCTTCATCTACGTGCTGCTGGCGCTCGTAGCGCTGTACTACCTGGCGCCGCTGTACGTGATGCTCACCACCTCGTTCAAGTCGCTCGAGCAGATCCGCACCGGTACCATCCTCGACCTGCCGCTGGCTCCGACCACCGAAGCCTGGACGCGTGCCTGGAGCGGCGCCTGCACCGGCGTGCGCTGCGAGGGCCTAGCGCCCTACTTCTGGAATTCGGTCAGCATGACGATACCGGCGGTGCTCATTTCGAGCCTGATCGGCTCCCTGAACGGCTACGTGCTGGCGCACTGGCGCTTTCGCGGCTCGAACGTGGTGTTTACGGCCCTGATGGTGGGCTGCTTCATCCCGTTCCAGGTAGTGATCCTGCCGATGGCGCGCCTGCTCGGCATGGCCGGCCTGGCCAACACCACCACCGGCCTGATCATCGTGCACATCATCTACGGGGTGGCGTTTACCACGCTGTTCTTCCGTAACTACTACGTCACCGTGCCGGAAGAACTGGTGAACGCGGCGCGCATCGACGGCGCCGGCTTTTTCACCATCTACCGCCGCGTGATCTTTCCGCTGTCGCTGCCGATCTTCATGGTCTGCTTCATCTGGCAGTTCACCCAGATCTGGAACGACTTCCTGTTCGGCGTGGTGTTCGGCGGCGCCGATGCGCAGCCTGTCACGGTGGCGCTCAATAACCTGGTCAACACCTCGACCGGCGTCACCGAATACAACGTCAACATGGCCGCCGCCATCATCGCCGCGTTGCCGACCCTGGGACTGTACCTGGTGGCTGGCAAATACTTCGTGCGCGGGCTGACCGCAGGCGCGGTCAAGGGCTGATTTCAACTAATTCAAGGCAGGAGAACCACAACGATGGCCAGTTTATCGATTCGCAATGTGCGCAAGGTGTACCCGAACGGCGCTGAAATCTTAAAAGGCATTAACCTCGAGATCGAGGATGGCCAGTTCCTGATCCTGGTCGGCGGTTCCGGCTGCGGCAAGTCGACCTTGCTGAACATGATCGCCGGCCTGGAAACGGTGTCCGAGGGCGAGATCCTGATCGGCGACCGCGTCGTCAACGACGTGCCGCCCAAGTCGCGCGACATCGCCATGGTGTTCCAGTCGTACGCGCTGTATCCGACCATGACGGTGCGCGAGAATATCTCGTTCGGGCTGGGCATCCGCAAGGTGCCCAAGGCGGAACAGGAAAAGATCGTGGCGCGCGTGGCCGAAACGCTGCAGATGACCCACCTGCTCGACCGCAAGCCCGCCTTGCTGTCGGGCGGCCAGCGCCAGCGCGTGGCCATGGGCCGTGCCATCGCGCGCGATCCGTCGCTTTTCCTGTTCGACGAACCGCTGTCGAACCTGGACGCCAAGCTGCGCGTGGAAATGCGCGCCGAGATCAAACTGATGCACCAGCGCCTGGGCACCACCATCGTCTACGTCACCCACGACCAGATCGAGGCGATGACCCTGGGCGACAAGATCGCCGTCATGCGCGACGGCGTGGTGCAGCAGTACGGCAGCCCGCAAGAGATCTACGACCGCCCGGACAACCTGTACGTGGCCGGTTTCATCGGCTCGCCGTCGATGAATTTCTTGAAAGGCAAACTGGTGCAGCACAACGGCGGCACCGCCTTCACGCTCGACGTCGATGGCGATATCGCCCTGCTGCCGCTGCCGGCCGGCGGCAAGGAATATGGTGCCTGGCACGGGCGCGAAGTCATTCTCGGCATCCGTCCCGAGCACGTGACCGATGCCCTGAGCGCGCGCCAGTCGAGCGCCCACGACGGCTACGAGCCGACCGAAGTGACCTGCCTGGTCGAGATGACCGAGCCGACCGGACCCGATACGCTGGTATTTACCTGGGTGGGCGGCGTGCGCGCCACCTGCCGCACGCACCCGCGCGCGCACGCCATGCCGGGTGAGCGCATCAACCTCGCCTTCGACCTGTCCAAAGCGATTCTGTTCGATCCGGCGACGGAACAACGGATGGGGGCATAAAGGAAGCATAAACGGTCCCGTTTGGGGACCTTGAGCGAACTTTAGGCGATAATAGCGGCTCGCGCCGGCACGGCGTCCGATCCGTCTGCTTTTCTGCCTATTAGTCTGCTCATTTATGCAACAACCCGCATCCACCCCTCGTCAACCGGTCGCCCTCGTGACCGGCGCCGGACGCCGCATCGGCCGCGCCATCGCGCTCGGCCTGGCGCGCGCCGGCTGGGACGTGGCGCTGCACTACCGCAGCTCGGAAGCGGACGCGCGCGAGGTGGCCGACGCCGTGCGCGCGCTCGGACGCCGGGCCGCGCTGCTGCAATGCGACCTGGCCGACGAAGCCGGCGTGCGCGCCCTGGTGCCGCGCGCAATGGCCGAACTGGGACCGCTCGGCTGCATCGTCAACAACGCATCGCAGTTCGACTACGACAGCGCGGCCGACTTTTCGCCGGCGCTGCTGGCGCGCCACATGCAGGCCAACGTGGCCGCGCCCATCCTGCTGGCCCAGGCCCTGCACGCGGCCACCCAAGCCGGCGAACAGGCGGTCGTCATCAACCTGCTCGACCAGAAGCTGTACAACCTCAATCCCGATTTTCTGTCGTACACCCTGTCCAAGGCCGCCCTGCACACCGCCACCAGCATGCTCGCGCAAGCGCTCGCGCCGACGGTACGCGTGGTCGGCGTGGCACCGGGGATCACCATGCTGTCGGGCGATCAGACCGAGGCCGGTTTCGCCCAGGCCCACCGGGCCACGCCGCTGGGACAATCGAGCAGGCCCGACGACATCGTGGCCGCGGTGTGCTACCTGGCGGGCGCGCGCGCCGTCACCGGCACCACGCTGGTGGTCGACGGCGGCCAGCACCTGATGCCGCTGGCGCGCGACGTGATGTTCCTTACCAAATAAAACAACCTGAAAGACTCCCTATGCTGTCCGCCCTGTCCCACCCCAAGCTGAGCGCCTGCCGCCGCCTGTTCCTGCGCAATTACGAAGTGATGATCAACATCGGCGTGCACGACTTCGAGAAAAAGGGCGAACAGCGCGTCCTGATCAACGTCGACCTGTACATCCCGCTGGCGCTGTCCACGCCCAAGGACGACCAGTTGCAGGAAGTGGTCGACTACGACTTCATGCGCGAAACCATCGCGCGCCGCATGGCCCAGGGCCACGTGCACCTGCAGGAGACCCTGTGCGACGACGTGGTGCGCTCGATGCTGGCGCACCCGAACGTGCGCGCGGTGCGCGTGTCGACCATGAAGCCGGACGTGTATCCGGACTGCGAAGGCGTCGGCGTGGAAGTATTCCAGATCAAGGAAGAAGCATGAGCGACGCGGCCGTGATCGAGCGCAGCGACGACAAGGTCGCCCACGAAAACCAGAAGCTGCACAAGCGCCTGTGCCGCCAGGTCGGCCAGGCCATCGGCGACTTCAACATGATCGAAGACGGCGACAAGGTGATGGTGTGCCTGTCGGGCGGCAAGGACAGCTACGCGCTGCTGGATATTTTATTGACCTTGCGCGAACGCGCGCCGATCCACTTCGAGATCATCGCCGTCAATCTGGACCAGAAGCAGCCGAACTTCCCGGCCGATATCCTGCCGGCCTATTTGACCAAGCTGGGCGTGCCGTTCCACATCGAGAACCAGGATACCTACAGCATCGTCAAGCGCCTGATCCCCGAAGGGAAGACCACCTGCTCGCTGTGCTCGCGCCTGCGGCGCGGGATTCTGTACCGGGTGGCCGATGAACTGGGATGCAACAAGATCGCGCTGGGCCACCACCGCGACGACATCCTCGAGACCTTCTTCCTGAATATGTTCTTCGGCGGGAAGCTCAAGGCCATGCCGGCCAAGCTGGTGTCCGACGACGGCAAGCACATGGTGATCCGCCCGATGGCCTATGTGAAGGAAGCCGATTCGGAGCGCTACGCCGAGGTCAAGCAGTTCCCGATCATCCCGTGCGACCTGTGCGGCTCGCAGGAGAACCTGCAGCGCAAGCAGATCAAGAACCTGATGCGCGAGTGGGAGAAAAAATATCCGGGCCGGGTCGAAAGCATCTTCTCGTCGCTGTCCACCGTCGTGCCGTCGCATCTGATGGACCAGGAGCTGTTCGGGTTCAAGGAGATCAAGGCCGATGGCGTGGCCAGCCCGCTGGGCGATATCGCGTTCGACGAGGAGCCGTGTTCGACGCCGACCATGGGGACGATTCCGCTGCAGCCGATGTGAGGCTGGCGGTTTCAACTGAAAAGCCCGCTGATGCGGGCTTTTTTACGACTGCCGCCGCCAGGGGTATGATCTATTCACGAATCTATTCACGAATCTATTCACGAATCTATTCACGAATCTATTCACTATTCTATTCATTTGGGTGGTTCTTCCCCATGACAGGGGTGCAAACGAATCTATTCACTCAGCGCCGGTACGATGGCTAAAAATGAGCATATTGACAAGTTGAGAGAGCTGTTGCTGCGCGGTCCGGCCAACCCATCGACGATCATGGATGCGTTAGCCGTCAGCCAGTCGACGCTGTCGCGCCTGTGGCAAGCCATACCGGATGGCGTGGCGCTGGGCGCAGGCAAAGCGCGCCAATACGCGCTGCAACGCCAGGTGCCCGGGGTTACAGCCCCGGTACCCGTGTTTTGCATATCCCATGAGGGCAGTGTGACGGTGATCGGCGACCTGGCCCCGCTTCAGGGAGGCTTTTACGTGCTGACCCGGCCAGACACGAGGGCTTACACCCTGTATGAAGGCATGCCATGGTTTCTCAGGGACTTGCGGCCGCACGGTTTTCTCGGCCGGTTCGAGCCGCGCAAACATCGCGACCTCGACTTCCCGGACGATATCCGCATCTGGACCGATGAGCATGTGTTCCAGTACGTTGCGCGGCGCAGCGAACACGCGGCCGGCAACCTCATTCTCGGGGACGAATCGTATGCCAGATTTGTCGGCGATCTGAAACGGATGCGGGAGTGGCTTATCCCGCAGGCCAGCCGCGCCGCCAGGTATCCGGTGATGGCGGAGCAGGTGATGCAGGGAGAGCCGCCCGGCTCCCCGGCCGTGCTGCCGCATGGCGCTCGAATTCTGGGAAGACGTCATGAGTGATCCTCGCATTTCCGAAGAATTCAAAATGGACGTCGCCCGCCCGCACTTGAACACAGTGCGTCAATTGGACCCCACGTAAACCAGAATGGGGGCCCGGATCGACCTTAGGGCGCCACCGCCGTGCGCAGCACCGGATACAGGTTCAGGCGCTCATCATACGAGGTGTGGCGCTTGGCGAAAAACTCCAGGCGCGCGTCCGGGTTCTTGGCGAACGCCGGATCGCTGTCTACCTTGGCCTTGAATGCGGCCGCCAGCGCCGGATCGGCTGCCATCATCTCGCGCGCGACCTCCTCGGCCACATAGTCTTCCATGTATTCCTTGCGCTCGAACGCGGTGTTGAACATACCCCACTGCAGCAGCGAATCCGGGGCGGCCGGCTCGAACAGGGCGATTACCAGCCGCGCCTTGGCCTGCGCCACGGGGACGAACAGCGCGCCCTTCTCCAACGCGCGCGGCTCGGCCTTCCACGCGCCCTGCAAGGTCACGCGCTGGTGCGATTCGAGCGAGCCCGGTGCGAATGTCACCTTCTCGGCGCGGAAGGTCTCGACATCGGCCTTGGCCTGCGCCGCTCCAAGGGTGCGGTAGGCGATGCCGTGCTGGCCCAGCTTGCGCGCCACCATGGCCGCATGCGCCGCCGGCACGATGTAGCCGGCCTTGGGCGCGTTGGCCATCAGGTCCGGCACAATCTCGTCGCGCAGCGGCACGGTCCAGATTTGCGGTTTGGTTTCGTCGTAACGCGTCATCAAGGCGCCCGACACGTCCGACTGCGTGCGCGCGTACGCGTAGCCACGGAAGTCGATCATGCGCACCTTGTCGGTCGCCTTGTAGGTCAGCGGCAGTTCGGTGCCGCCCAGCCGCGCCGCGCGCGCATCGGCGTCGCGCGCCGCCGTCTGCCACACCTTGCCGTGCTGCGCCACCTGTTCGAGCACCGACACCACCGAGTTGCGCGTGATGCGCACGCGGGTCGGATAATCCTTCCACGCATGGGTCTCGACCAGCACGGCGATCCGGTTACGCAACGGGAAGTAGCCGGTCGAAAAACGCGGGTCCGATACGCCGTCGGCAAAGCCCGACGCCGGATTGTCTTCCTCCGCGAACGACATGTAGAACGGCTGCGGCAGCGAGCCCTGTCTGGCGATATCGGCCAGCACACCGCTGCGCAGCGCCAGCCCGGTCTTGCGGAACTCCACGTCGGCCGAATGCACAGGTTCGACCTGGATCGAAATATCGTGCTCGAACTTGGCGCCGTTGGTCACGTGCAGGTCGACGTAGACCAGCGGATCCCAGGCGTTCACCAGCGCCAGCATGGCCTGCATTTCGATGGAGTCGGCCTTGGCGTAATCGCGGTTCAGATTGAAATTCTGGCCGGTGGTGCGCCAGCCCATTTCGACCGGGCCGCGCTGGTTGGGGCGGTTCCACTGCTTGAAGCGCTCGTGGCCATCGACGTTGAAGACCGGGACGAACAGCAGCACCTGCTTGTCCAGCGCACCGGGCGCGGCGCGGTTTTCCAGCACCTCGCGCAGCGCCAGGAAGCCGGCATCCTTGCCATCGATCTCGCCGGCGTGGATGCCGCCCTGGACCAGCACCACGGGCAGCGCGCGCGCCGCCGCAGCTTGCGCAGTCAGTGCGCCGGTGCGGGTGACCACCAGCGCCTGCATCGGCCGTCCTTCCGGCGTGCGTCCGAATTCGATGCACCTGACCTGCTTCGGATACGCTTTCTGGAACGCGGAGCAGAGCGCGATGACTTCGTCGTAGCGGCCGGTTTTCTGGAACTGCGAGCGCTCGGCGACGGTGCTCAGGTCGGGGGCGGCGTGGGAGAAGGGAATGGCGGACAGCAGGGCAAGCAGCAGCGCAGAACGAATCATCGGTAAAGCTCCGGCAAAGGTGTCAATACGGGGCGCATAGTGAGCGCGAACCGGAAATTATAGTCCGCTTTGCGCGCCCCGTATCGGCAATGTCGCCGCAGTGCTTATGCCTTGAAATACGGCCGCTCGGAGATGAACAGCAGGCGCTTGACCGTCACGCGCCATTCGGCCGGAGCCTTTTGCCCAAGCAGCACCAGCGCCGCGCTGTACGCATGTGCGCGCACCGAAGGCGGGACGGCCTCGATCAGGCGTTCAGCCGCGCGCGGGTCCTTGCCGGCGGCGATGCTGTCGAAGAAGGCCAGCATCTGCTGCTGGTATGGTCCCGACGCCGCCAGCGTCGTTTTACGGAACGGCGCGGTATCGTAGCCGTGCTTTTGCGCCAGCGCGAGTCCGACCCAGGTGGTCGCGCTGTCGGTGCCGGCCGCGAACGGCAGCGCCATGGCGCGTTTGATCATGTCCGCATCGGCGCCGTCGGAAGCTGCAGCCAGGCGCAGCACGTGCGCCGCGCGGGTTGAATCGTCTTGCGCAATCTGGTGCGCCTCGTTCAGGCGTCCGGTCGAGAGGGCGAAATAGGCGCGCAGCGGCGAGTCCGTGGACAGCGGCCCTTTCTCGATCGTCACCAGTTCCTGCAGGCGGCGTGAACCTTTCAGCAAATCGCCGAGATCGGCGTCCGGCGCGAGGAAGCGCCGTACACGCGCCAGGTCCAGGCCCGCGAAGTTGGTTCCGCCTGGCGTGGCGCGCACGATCTGTTCGAGATCGGGGGCAGCGGCGCTGAAGTCTTTCGAGTGCAGCTTGTCGTGCGCGGACCAGCGTGCCAGCCAGACGTTCTCAGGCCAGCGTGCGCGCGCCTTGAGCATCAGGCGCTTCACGTTCGGATCATCGTTGCGGCAGCGCAGCGCGAGGTAGACGGCATCGCCGTCGTCAGGCTGCGCGGCCGCTTGCGCGCCCAGTTCCGCGCACAGCACAGGCTTGCGCGCCTCGCTGGCGAGGTCCATTTCGGCGCGCCGCAGGAACACGTCGCGCGGCTCGCGCCGCAAGCGTTCCTCCAGCACGGCCGCATATTCGGGGAACGTGGCGGCATACGTGAACCAGCTTTCGCTGTACGCCAGCGTGGTAGCGTCCCAGCGCGCGTGCATCAGGCCCAGGTGTTTTTTCTGCGCCTCGTCGGGCAGCGTCCCGAGCTGGGTTTCCGGGGCTTCGTCGGCCAGGCCGTCAAGCACGCTGCGGTAGCCGCCATCGCCCTTGCTGGAGATACTCTTGGGTGGTGCCATAAAGCGGAAGTCGACATCGCTGTCGCTCCAGCGCGGCGCGCCCAGCATCTGTTCCGCTCTCGGCTTGACCTTGCCATAATTTGCCCACCAGTGCACCAGCGCCGTGGCCGAGGCCACGTTGTAGACCGGATGCCCGCCGCGCGTGGACTCGGCGTCGAACGCTTCGATCAGCCGGCCGTCGCCGCTGCGCGTCTCGACATGGTGCTTGCCCAGTGCCGGCACGCTCAGTTCCCGGTTCATATGTGCGGGTACGCTCACGGTTTTGCCATCGATGTTCACGTTCACCGGCGTACCGAGGCCGTTATACACGATGATGACCGGATCGCTGCCGAAGGCCGACACGCCGCCGCGGGTAAAGGAACCGGCGCTCAGGACCGCAAGCACGATCGACGCCGCCACCAGCAGGCGCGCGGCGCCCGGCACGAAGCCGTCGGCACGCTCGAAGCGCGCCCGCCAGCCAAGCTGCTGCTGGCGCTTGCGTTCGGCGCCCGGCAGCAGTACCGGTAGGACGGCGGCGCTTTCGATGGCGCCGGCGCGACCGACATCGCTTCGCCCCCGCGCGAGCAGCGCGCGATCATGGTTTCGGTGATCAAGAGCTCTTCAAGGGCGTCCAGACGCAGCGCGTCGAGCGCGTTGGTCAGGCTCCTGACCCAGTTCTCGGAAGCGCGCATCCATTCGTTGATGTTGTCGGAGTAGGCCAGCGGCAGGGTAAATTCGCCCAGCACCTGGCGCCAGTCGGTATTGAGCTCCATGCGCGCGGCAAGGCGCGCGTCCAGGTGCACCGCGCCGGCTTCCTTGTAGATCTGCTCTATGACGTAATGCAGTTCGTTGGCCTGGCCGACCACGCGCGACACGCCTTCGTCGGTCACGCGGTGCACCGCCGTGACCACCGCCGCCGCGTTATTGAGCATGCCTTGCGCATCCTTCAGGTCGGCCAGGCGGTGTTCGGCGTAATGCACCATCGCCAGCAAGCCGTCGAGATAGGCTTCCCAGCCGCCACCGAGCTGGCGCGCCATGTTCTGGTGCCAGCTGCGGCACATCCAGTCGTGCCGCTGCAGGCGCGCGTTGACAGCGTCGATTTCTCCGCGCACCCGCTCCAGCGCGGCGGGCAGCTGCTTCTTGCTGAATTCGTCCCCGCGCAGGCGTACCACCCCGCCCGGCGCCGTCAGCACGCCGGCGATCAGCGCGTCGAGCTGGGCGCGTTCATCCTGCAGGGTGCGCAGCAGTTGCACGTCGGCCGTCAGCGAGGCCGGGTACAGCGTTCCCAGTGCTTCCGGCGCCGCCGGGTAGTGGCCCTCGCGCAGCTGCGCCAGCGACTCCGCATGGCGGGTCAGCGGCCGGGCGAAATAAACGCCGCAGTAGCGGCGGTTGTACTGTTCGCGCTTGAACGGACGGGCCAGCAGCTTGAGCGACTCTTCCAGTTCGATCGGGGTGGACTCGCCCTCGCCCAGCAGGCGCTGGGTCATCTGCTCACGCAGCGCGGACGGCTGCTCGAAGATCGACCAGGCACTGGCCGGGTCGATCGGGGCGGCCACGTAAATGCGCTTGGCGTTCGCTTCGCGTTCGTGATTGAGCGGATGCGAGAGCCACATCTTGGATGGCTGCGCCAGTTCGGCCTTGAACACGCGGTGCTGGTCCTTGCCCTGCTCGGGCAGCGGCGGCACGTCGGCATAGCTGCGGTCGTTCAGGATGCTGCTCATACGCTGCAGCATGTGGGTCTGCACCGCGAAGGCGTCGCGCGTGGCGCGGCCGGCGGCATGTTCGTCGGTGATGAAAGCCAGCGCGCGCTCCCAGGCGTCGTCCGCGCCACGGGTGCGGTGCAGCGCGTGGATCAGGGCGTCACTGCCGGTCAGCGACACGGCCACCAGGTCGGCCTGCATTTCCATCTCGCGCGACAGGGCGCGCTGCATCACCACCACTACCCGGAACAGGCTGTCGATCAGCGAACGGATCGACCAGATAATCACCTGCAGCACGCCCACCGCCATGGTCAGGCGCAAATCGATCCTGCCCACGCCGACCAGGAACTCGTCGAACTTGTCGCGCCGCGTGACCATGTGACCGGCGATCTGCTGGGCAACGTAGACCCAGCGCCCGACCGCCATCGAGCGTTGTGCGAAATGGCCGAATTCGTGTGCCAGCACGGCGCGCAGTTCGCCGCGCGAGAGCGTGTTCACCAGCGGCAGGCCGATTTCCAGATTCTTCTTGGACGGGAAAATCAGGTTGAACAGCGACAGGTCGTAGAACACGGCGGCATTCACCCTGGCCGACAGGAATACCTTGTGCGGACGCGGCGCGCCGGCGGCATCGGCCAGCTTGAACAGATAGGCGAACAGGCGCGGCTGCTCACTGGCGGTGACCTCGTGCAAGTCCTCTAACTTGGCGTTACGCACCGAGAAAATCGCCTTGAGCATCATCACGCCAATGAACAGCGAACAGGCAGCCATGATGTAGGCGAAAATGCCGATGTCGCTGCCGGCGCCGTCGACGAAGACCTGCCAGGGGGTGTACAGGAACCAGCCGGCCAGGCCGCAGTACAGCGCCACGAACAGCAGCAGGCCGGCGACCGCGATGCGCGCGCTGTTTTTGTAGGCGCGGCTCGGGGCGGTCAGGCGGGCTGCCAGTTCCGGGGACGGGGCGTTGGTCGGGGCGTTGATGGCGGTCTCCTGGCGTTGAGGAAGGTGCAAAGATGCAAAACGTTCAATTTTAAGGGACAAACGCTGGAGGGATTTACCTAAACGCAATATATATACACAAAAAGCAACGCCAAGCGTGCACGGCCTTGCGGATTACTTTGTTAATCTGACTACATTGCCGGCGACCGCCGGTGTACACAGGGAAACACGCGATGACGACCGAATTGATGATCCTGGGATGGACCCTGGTGCTGGCGCTGGTGCAGATCATGGTGACCGGAGCGTTCCGGACCAAGGAAACCGGGACCGAATACAACATGGGGCCGCGCGACGGTGGGGCGCCGCCGCCGCGGCCCGTGACGGCGCGCCTGCAGCGGGCGCAGGCCAATCTGTTCGAGACGCTGCCGCTGTTTGCGGCGGCCGTGCTCATTGCGCATGTGGGCGGGCGCGAGGGCGACCTGACCTTGTGGGGCGCCTGGGCTTATCTGATCGCGCGCGTGGTGTACGTGCCGCTGTACGCGGCCGGCATTCCGGTGGTGCGCTCGATTGTGTGGATGGTGTCGCTGGTGGGGCTGGGGATGATTCTGGCAGCGATTTTACTTCCGTAGTGCCCCTGTGTCGCCAGCCCCCGGCTTTACACCAGATCCATCGTGTACTCAAGTTCGTAGTAATGCTTGCTGTCGACGATATCGAGCTTGAATTTTCCCTGGATGCCGGCCAGGCCCTCGGTCCCCGAACCGGGCACGATGCTGATCGACAGATGGCTGGCGCCGGCATGCATGGTGCCGGCGTGCTGCAGCGCGAAGCTGCCGCTCATGCCGTCCAGCGTGCCGGTCACGTGTTCGATGGCCACGTACCCTGCCGAACCGGCGGCGGGATTGCCGGCCGAGAGCATCTCGCCCTGGCCGATGCCGATCAAATCGCCGCTGTAGTATTTATCGATCAGCATGCGGCCGAGCGAAACGCGGCCCGCGCCCTCTCCCGATGGCGGTGCCTGCATGGTGATCTCGAAGGTTCCCTTGGCGGTGATGAACATGGTGGTCTGGCCTCGTCAATTGCGAAGCCCCCATGATACCCCGGATAAAAAATGGCCCGCTGCAAGGCGGGCCATTCATCTTACGCTGCGCGGTCTTACGCGACCCGGTCTTACGCGACCCGGTCTTACGCGACCCGATGAATCTGGATCACGCCGTCCGGCGACGCAGGCTTGCCGAAGGCCGCCAGCAGCGCGGCTTCCTTCTCCTTGGCCGCCTTCAGGTGGCGCTCCTTCACGTGCCCGTACCCGCGAATATCCTCAGGGATGCTGGCAATGGCCACCGCTTGCGACAGGGTCTCCGCGTTCAGCTTGGGCAACAGGCCGCCGACCGTGTTGCGGTACTCGGTAATGAGCGCGCGCTCCATCTTGCGCTCCGCCGTATAGCCGAAGATATCGAGCGCGCCGCCACGCAGGCCCTTCATCTTGGCCATCAGGCCGAACGCCTTCATCATCCACGGACCGAATTCCTGCTTGATCAGCTGGCCCTTGGAGTCGTGCTTGGCGAACAGCGGCGGCGCCAGGTGGAACTTGAGCTTGATGTCGCCCTCGAACATGCCCGCGATCTTTTCCTGGAAGGCGCCGTTGGTGTACAGGCGCGCGACTTCATACTCGTCCTTGTACGCCATCAGCTTGTAGTAGTAGCGCGCGACCGCTTCGGCCAGGCGCGTGCCCTTGCCCAGCTTCGCTTCCTCGGCCCGCACCTGGTCGACGAAGGTCTTGTACTGGTTGGCGTAAGCGGCATCCTGGTAAGCGGTCAGCAGTTCCACGCGCCTGTTGATGATCTCGTCCAGGCTTTGCGTGCGCTTGAACTCGATCACCTTGGCCGGCGTGGTCATCTTCACCAGCGACTGCAAATCGTGCGCCGCAGTGCGGCCCCAGGTAAAGGCGCTCTTGTTAAAGCCCACCGATACGTTGTTCAGTTCAATCGCCTTCATGATCGACGCTTCGGTCAACGGCACCTGGCCTTTTTGCCACGCGTAGCCGAGCATGAACATATTGGTGGCGATCGAGTCGCCCATCAGCGCGGTGGCGATCTGGCCGGCGTCGACAAAGTCCACGCGCTCGGTGCCGCAGGCCTTGACGATCTCGGCCTGCGACGACGCGCCTGGGAACTGCCAGTCCGGATTCTTGACGAATGCGGCCGTCGAGGAACCGGTCGAATTGATCGCAGCATACGTGCGGCCTTCGCCCATGCGCGACAAAGCGTCGCGGCTGGCCGTGACGATCAGGTCGCAGCCGATCACGAGGTCGGCGCTGCCGGTGCCCACGCGGGTCGAATGCAAATCGGCCTGCTTGTCGGCCAGGCGCACGTGCGACATCACCGGGCCGCCCTTCTGGGCCAGTCCGCTCATGTCGAGCACAATGGCGCCCTTGCCTTCGACGTGGGCCGCCATCGCCAGGATCTGGCCGACGGTGACCACGCCGGTGCCGCCAATCCCGGTGATCAGGATGCCGTACGGCGCGGCCGTGCCCTTGAGCACAGGCGTCGGCAGCTGCGGCGGGGCCGCTTCGCCGGTGGCGGCTTTTTTAGGCTTTTTGAGCGAACCACCTTCGACCGTGACAAAACTCGGGCAGAAGCCCGTCACGCACGAGAAGTCCTTGTTACAGGACGACTGGTTGATCTGGCGCTTGCGGCCCAGTTCCGTTTCCAGCGGTTCGACCGACAGGCAGTTCGACTGCACCGAGCAATCGCCGCAGCCTTCGCACACAGCCTCGTTGATGACGGCGCGCTTGGCTGGATCCGGATACTCGTTGCGCTTCCGGCGGCGGCGCTTTTCGGACGCACAGGTCTGGTCGTAGATCATGGCCGACACGCCCGGCTTGTCGCGCAGTTCGCGCTGTACGTCCATCAATTCGCTGCGGTGGCGCACGGTGACGCCTTCGGCCCACTTGTAGTCGGACGGGTATTTTTCCGGTTCGTCGGTGACCACGATGATCGGGCCCACGCCTTCGGCCGCGATCTGGCGGCTGATCATGCCCGGGTCGAGCGGACCGTCGAATTCCTGGCCGCCGGTCATGGCAACCGCATCGTTGAACAGGATTTTATAGGTGATGTTGACCTTGGCCGCCACCGCCGCGCGGATCGCCAGGATCCCCGAGTGGAAGTACGTGCCGTCGCCGAGGTTGGTGAAGACGTGCTTCTCGTTGGTGAACGGCGCTTGGCCGACCCAGGTCACGCCTTCGGCGCCCATGTGGGTGAAGGTCGACGTTTCACGGTCCATCCACAGCACCATGTAGTGGCAGCCGATGCCAGCCAGCGCGCGCGAGCCTTCGGGCACCTTGGTCGACGAGTTGTGCGGGCAGCCGGAGCAGAAATACGGGGTGCGATCGGTGTCGGGATTGGGTTTCAGGCCCGCGCTCTTGAGCACCAGCTCTTTCGCTTCGAGGTAGGCGATGCGCTCCTTGACGCGCTGCTCGACCGGATGGCCGGCGCAGTAGTGCGAAATGCGGCTGGCGATCGCACGCGCGATCTGGGCCGGGTTGAGCTCATAGGTGGCCGGCAGCAGCCAGTCGCCGTGGCCGGTGCCGCCCTTGTTCGACCATTCGCCGGTGTCGTCGAATTTGCCGACCACGCGCGGACGCTGGCCGTCCGGCAGGTTGTACAGTTCTTCCTTGAGCGCGTATTCGAGGATCTGGCGCTTCTCTTCGACCACCAGGATTTCGTCCAACCCCTTGGCGAATTCGTGCACGCCTTCCGCTTCGAGCGGCCAGGTCATGCCGATCTTATACAGGCGGATGCCGATGTCGCTGGCGGCCTGCTCGTCGATGCCCAGGTCGGCCAGCGCCTGGCGCGTGTCGAGGTAGGATTTGCCGGCGGTGATGATGCCGATCTTCGGCTTCGGGCTGTCCCAGATGATTTTATTGAGCTTGTTGGCGCGCGCGTAAGCCAGCGCGGCGTACCACTTGAAGCTGTTCATCCGCACTTCCATATCGAGCACGGTGTCGGGCCAGCGGATATTGAGGCCACCCTCGGGCAGCACGAAGTCGGTCGGCAGTTCGATCTGGACGCGGTCCGGGTCGAAGTCGACCACGGCGCCGGACTCGATGATGTCGGTGACGCACTTCATCGATACCCACAGGCCGGTGTAGCGGCTCATGGCCCAGGCGTGCAGGCCGTAGTCGATGTATTCCTGCACCGAGGCCGGGTACAGCACCGGAATGCCGCAGGCGTTCAGGATATGGTCCGACTGGTGCGCGGTGGACGACGATTTGGCCGCGTGATCGTCGCCGGCCAGTACCAGTACGCCGCCATGCTTGGCGCTGCCGGCATTGTTGGCGTGCTTGAAAACGTCGCCGCAGCGGTCCACGCCGGGGCCTTTGCCGTACCACATCGAGAACACGCCGTCGTACTTGGCGTCCTTGAACAGGTTCGTTTGCTGGGTGCCCCAGACCGCGGTGGCGGCCAGGTCTTCGTTCATCCCGGGATGGAACTTGACGTGGTGGGCGTCGAGGTGCTTCTTGGCCTTCACCGCGGTCATGTCGACCGAGGTCACGGGCGAGCCGCGGTAGCCGGTGATGTAGCCGGCGGTGTTCAGGCCGGCCTTGAGGTCGCGTTCGCGCTGCATCATCGGCAGGCGGATCAGCGCCTGGGTGCCGGTCATGAAGGCGCGGCCGCGCTCCAGCGTCCATTTGTCGTCGAGCGAAATCTCGTGCGACGGCTCAGCGTCGAGGTGAGCCCGGTCTAGCGGTGCGTTCATTGTCTTTGTCTCCGTATGTTCTTGTGCGTCGCTGCGCCGGGCTTAAGCCGCGGTCGTGTCCTGCAGCACGCCGCGCTTGATCTGGTCGAGTTCAATCGACTCGAACAGCGCGCGGAAATTGCCTTCGCCGAAACCCTGGTCGCCCTTGCGCTGGATGATCTCGAAGAAGATCGGGCCGATCACCGTCTGCGTGAAAATCTGCAGCAGCAGTTCGCGCTCGGTCTCGTTGCTGTGGCCATCGATCAAAATGCGCAGGCGGCGCAGTTCCTCGAGGTTCTCGCCGTGGCCCGGCAGGCGGCGGTTGATCAGCTCATAGTAGGTTTCGATCGTGTCCTGGAACACGATGCCGCTGTTGCGCATGCCCTGGACCGAGGTATAGATATGGTCGGTGCCGAGCGCGATGTGCTGGATGCCTTCGCCGTGGTACTGGTCGAGGTATTCGGCGATCTGCGATTTGTCGTCCGAGGATTCATTGATCGGAATGCGGATCTTGCCGCACGGGGAAGTCATGGCTTTCGACTTCAGGCCCGTCAATTTGCCTTCGATGTCGAAGTAGCGCACTTCGCGGAAGTTGAACAGGTTCTCGTAGAACTCGGCCCATTCCTTCATGCGGCCGCGGTGCACGTTGTGGGTCAGGTGGTCGATATAGGTCAGGCCGTTGCCGATCGGGTTGGCGATGGCGCCCGGGATAGCCACGAAGTCGACGTCATAGATGCTGATGTCGCCGATGGTGCCTGGCGCCGAACCGGCGTTGGCGCCCTTGCCGCGCCAGCGGTCGACGAAATACAGGAGCGAATCGCCCACGCCCTTGATGGCGGGGATGTTCAGTTCCATCGGGCCGGTCTTGTTGTCGAAACCCCAGGCGCCCAGTTCGAGCGCGCGGCGGTAGGCCATGGCGGCGTCGTCGACGCGGATCGCGATGGCGCACACGGACGGGCCGTGGGTGCGCGCGAAGCGCTGCGCGAACGAGTCTTTTTCGGCGTTGATGATGAAGTTGATGTCGCCCTGGCGGTACAAGGTCACGTCCTTGTGGCGGTGGCGCGCGATGGCGGTGAAGCCCATCTGCTCGAACAGGGCGCCGAGCGCTTTCGGATCGGGCGCGGCGTACTCCACGAACTCGAATCCATCGGTCCCCATCGGGTTTTCCCAAGGCGTAAATTGCATGACAGTCTCCTATTTTAATAGGGCACAGTATAGTCCTGCGACACCAGCATTAAATTTCAAACACTGCCCCACGCACGACGATTTGAGCAATAATATTGCGTTGGAATGTGGCTTTCGGAGAAAATATGCCAAAAATTGTGCTCGATAAAACAGATCGGAAGATTCTGGCGATTCTGCAGGCGGATGGGCGCCTGTCGAACCAGGACGTGGCCGACCGGGTCAGCCTGTCGCCGTCGCCCTGCCTGCGCCGTATCAAGCGGCTGGAAGAAGCGGGCGTGATCCGCCAGTACGTGGCGCTGCTCGACCCGGCCCAGATCGGCCTCGGTTTGCTGGCGTATGTGAACGTGCGCCTGGAAAAGCACAGCGAGGCGTCCAGCAACGCGGCCGGGGCGCGCCGCGCCACCAGTTCGCCCCATGCGGACTTTGCGCTGTCGGTCGAGCACTGGCCGGAAGTGGTGGCCTGCTATGCGATGACGGGGGAAATGGATTACCTGCTGCGCGTGCACGTGGAAGACATGGACCACTTCTCGCGCTTCATGATGCAGACCCTGCTCAGCCACCCGGCGGTGGCCGACGTGAAGTCGAGCTTCGCGCTGCAGCGGATCAAGGATACGACCGCGCTGCCGCTGGTGTAAGGCCGGCCTACTTCTTCGGCACGAAAAACTTGACGGCGGCGCGGGTGTTGGCCTTGAGGGTGTAGTCGATGGTGGCAAACTGCTCGTCGATGGCTTCCCTGAGCATGCTGGCCGGGTCGGGCGGCAGCAGGCGCAGGTAGGCGTCCGCTTCGCCGTAATCGCGCTGGATTTCCATGCCGGCCTTTTTCGCGATGTGCATCATGGTCTGGTTGGACGAGAGGCAGTGCATATACAAAGTGTCGACATCGAGGTTGCGGCAGCGGATGGCGGCGCGCTCGAACAGCCTGGAGCCGATACCCAGTCCGCGCGCCGACGCCGACACCGACACGCCGAATTCGGCCACGATGTCCTTGGTGGTGCTGCTCAGCGCGTGGGTCGAGGCTTCCCTGGGCCCGAACGCCAGGTGGCCGACGGCGACCAGCTTGAAGACCGGGTTATAGACGCCGTAGACGGTGTCGCGGGAAAAGTCGATCTTGGCGACGTAGGCTTCCACCAGCTCGTCGGGCAGCCTGGTGCCGAAACGAAGTAAGCGGTCACTGTCGTCGAGCGCGAGGAAATGCTTGAGCACACGGCGGCGATCGCGTTCGTGGAGCTGCTTGACCATCACCTTGCGCCGCGTTTTGCTGCTCTTGCGATCGCCGAGCCAGCTGCTGAATGGGTTTGTGAACATGATTGCGGCCGTTATCCGTTACCTCGATTGTGCAGTGCACCAATTTGCTCATTGTAGCGCATCAAGCCACGCTAACCTCAAAACCGTCGTTCCTGGCATTGCCAGAAACGAGTTCCCGCGCCAAGGCGGCACTCTGCGGGAAGTCGGTTCCGGCAATGCCGGAGACGACGAGGGCTAGGCCATCGTAGCGGCAGCTGGCGCCTCATTCCACTGCGCCTGCGGACTGAATGAAATCCCGTTCTTGCCGCCCTGCTTGGCCTGGTACATGGCCTGGTCGGCATCGGCCAGCAGCGCCGGCGCGCCGCGCATGAAGCCTTCCTTGCCCTTGGCGCTGGCCACGCCAATGCTGGCCGAAATGCGCACCGGACAGCCGCCCGCGTCGGTGATCGAGCGGATCGCTTCGAGGGTCTGCTGCGCCACCCGCAGGGCGCCGTCGCGGCCACTGACCTCTTCCAGCAAGATCACGAATTCGTCTCCGCCCAGGCGCGCCAGCGCGTCTTCCTTGCGCAGCTTCTCCTGCACCCGCCTGGCCACTTCGCACAGCACCAGGTCCCCGGTCGCGTGTCCGTAGGTGTCGTTGACCGCCTTGAAGCCATCGAGGTCGATGAACATGGCCACCACCACGTCGCCGCGCCGGCCGGCGCGCACCAGCGCGTGCGCCAGCAGGCGCGTGAGCTCCCCGTAATTGATCAGGCCCGTCAGACTGTCATGCTGGGCCAATTGCTTCAGGCGTTCCGACTGCGCTTCCAGCGCCGCCGTGCGCTCGGCCACGCGATGCTCAAGCGTCTCGTTCGCGGCCTGCAAACTGCGATTGACCTCGCCGATGATGCTGTAGCTGCGCAGCAGGCGCCGCGCCACGTACATCAACAGCAGCAGCAGCAAGCCCGAATAGGCGAACAAATAAGTCCGGTAGCGCTGCTTTTCGATCAGCACCTGGTCGAACGAGGTGTCGAACAGGTTGCCCAGATTTTCCATCGCTTCGGCCGTGCGGCTGTTCGCGATATGCATTTCGAGTTCGTTTTCCTTCTGGCGGTAGCGCAGGATGGCGTGCGCGTGGCGACCCAGTTCGTCGATGGTGTCGCTCACGCTGTCCGAAAAATCGCCGCGCAGCGGCTGCATCGAGGCGATCGTGCGTTCGATCTGCGCCGCCAGCGCCGGCGACGGCGCCAGGTTATAGCGCAGGATGTCGCTCAGGAGGTTATTGAGGGCGCTGTCGAGCGCCAACACCGTGCGCGCCTGCACGATCGCGCCTTCGATGCCATTCAGCTCGGTCTTCAGATCGGTGATCGCGGGCGGAAAAAAGATCAGCGAATTGCGCAGGATCGCGTTCTGGGTCTTGAACTGCTCGACCAGTTCTTCCTTCTTTACCAGCGCGCGCTTGACCTGCTCAAGCGCATCCTCCGCCTTGGGATTGCCGGTCATGGGCAGCGCGCCGGCCAGGCGCAGCTGCAGTTCGCGCATGCGCGGCAGCGGCGCCGACAGCGGATCGTAATTGGTGTTCAAGCCGATGTGCGAGCGCAGGATGTTGACGTTCCACTCCGAATCGAGCTTTTCGAGCTCGCGCAGGTTGAGCATGACCCGGTTCTGCGCTTCGATGTCGACGGCCTGGGTGCGTTTGAACAGCACGCCGAGCACCACCATCAGCCCGATCAGCAGCAGCAGCGCGACGACCCGGCGCCAGGTGCCCAGGGCGCCGCTCACGGCGTCACTCCCGGCGCCACTGCCGGCACCAGCTTCTCGCCGCTCAGGGTGTGCAGGAAGCGCACGATCAGTTCCTTGTCCTGCTGCGAGGCGGTGCGTCCCAGCTGGTATTTGAACATCAGCTCCACCGCCTGATCGAGCGTGCTGACCGAGCCGTCATGGAAGTACGGCGCCGTCAGCGCGACATTGCGCAGGCCCGGCACACGGAACACGTGGCGGTCGACGTTGCGCTTGGTGTCCTGATAGCGGCCCAGGTCCGCGCCGCTCGTTTCCAGCCCCGGCATCTCGCGCATGGCGCCCATTTTCTGGAACAGATTACCGCCCACGTTGATGCCCTGGTGGCAAGCCGCGCAGCCAAAGCTCTTGAAGCGCAGGTAGCCGCGTTCTTCCTCGGCCGTGATGGCGCCGGCCTCGCCGCGCAGGTAGCGGTCGAAGCGTGACGGCGTCACCAGCGAGCGAAGAAACTGGTCGAGCGCGTCGCGCACGTAGGCCGGGCGCAGGGCGTCGCCGTAGACTTCCATGAACTGGGCCGACAGCGCCTCGTCCTTGGCCAAGCGCTCGGCCATCAGGTCCCAGCTGTCGGCAAACGCCTTGGGCTTGATGATAACGTGGTCGAGCAGTTGATCGACGCCGCTGTAGCGCCCCGTCCAGGTCTGGCGGAAATTGAAACTGCTGTTGTAGACAGTGGGGGTGTTGAAAAGCGCCGGTTTGCCGTCCGGCCCGGTGGAAATCGCCTTGCCGTCGGTGCCGCCGCGGCGCAACTGGTGGCAGGTGGCGCAGCTGTGCGTGCTGTCGCGCGAAAAACGCAGGTCCTGGAACAAGCGCGCGCCCAGCGCGATGCGCGCGGGATCGCCCACCGCCTTCATGGGCAGCGGACGGATTGGCTCATTGACCAGCGCCTGGGCCGCAGCGACGCCTGCCCAGCAGAAGGCGAGCGCGGCAAGGCCCCGACCCAGTGACCGGCGCAAGGTGGACAGCATCCCGTTTCTCCGTGTCAATGCCAATATCGGATCAAAGAATAGCAGGATTCGCACCAAGCCTGTCGTCCGCCTGACCGGGATCGTCGCCGAGGCGCAGCGCCGCCTTGACCGCCGAGACACGCGCCGTATGCACTGCGTGGGGAATTTGCTGCTTGTTCTCGCCGCAGCGCAGCGCCACTTCACCGGCGTTGATCGAGCGCGCGGCGGCCAGGGCGCCGAGCAGGTACGGGCCTTGCGGATACGGCCGGGTGCGGAAATCGTCGCCCTCGCCGCCGCGCCCGCGCGCGTCGCATTCGGCGGCCAGCAGCATCTGTTCGAAACGCACCGGCTTGCGGAAGGCGTCGCAGCGCTCGAACAGGGTGACCAGGGTATTGGCGCGCAGTTCCCGGGCGCGGCTGACGTTACCGTG
Source organism: Massilia pseudoviolaceinigra (assembly GCF_030846505.1). Classification (NCBI taxonomy): domain Bacteria; kingdom Pseudomonadati; phylum Pseudomonadota; class Betaproteobacteria; order Burkholderiales; family Oxalobacteraceae; genus Massilia; species Massilia pseudoviolaceinigra. Next base: position 39,430 of record NZ_JAVCWL010000048.1, read on the forward strand.
CTCGCGCGCGGTCATGACGGCCAGGTCGCGGCACTCGCTTGGCACCTTCAGGCGCGCGCAGACGGCGTCGATCAGCGCCAGGCCGAGCTGCTCGTGGCCGTGGTGGCGCGGCCAGTGCTCGGCCGGCGTGGTGCCCTTGCCCAGGTCGTGCATCAGGGCCGCAAAACGCACCGGCAAATCGAACCTGCGTTCGGCCGCGTAGTCGATCACCAGCATTATGTGGGCGCCGGTATCGATTTCGGGGTGGTGCAGCGGCGGCTGCGGCACGCCCCACAGGGCGTCCAGTTCCGGCATGATGCGCGCCAGCGCGCCGCACGCGCGCAGCACGGCCAGCATGCGCGACGGTTTTTGCTCCATCAGGCCGCGCGCCACTTCCTGCCAGACCCGCTCGGCCACCAGCGCATCGACTTCGCCCGCCGCCACCATGCTGCGCATCAGCGCCAGCGTTTCGGGCGCCACCGTAAAGTCGGGAAAGCGCGCGGCAAAGCGCGCCAGGCGCAGGATGCGCACCGGGTCTTCGGCAAAGGCATCGGAGACGTGGCGGAAGATTTTCGCTTCCAGGTCGCGCTGGCCTCCGAACGGATCGGTGATGCCGCCGTCGGCGTCGCGCGCGATGGCGTTGATGGTCAGGTCGCGCCGCACCAGGTCTTCTTCGAGCGTGACGTCGGGCGAGGTGTGGAGCACGAAGCCGCGGTAGCCGGGCGCGGTCTTGCGCTCGGTGCGGGCGAGCGCGTACTCTTCCTGCGTCGCGGGATGCAGGAAGACGGGGAAGTCCTTGCCGACCGGGCGAAAGCCTTCGGCCAGCATGTCTTCGGGCGTGGCGCCGACCACGATCCAGTCGCGGTCCTGCACCGGCAGGCCCAGTAGGCCGTCGCGCACGGCGCCGCCAACGATGTATGTTTTCATGCTGAAGATGGTGTTGACTGAAACGCTATTATGGCTTGCCGCGGATTTCTTCGTCGTGGTGGGAGGCGATTTCGGTTTCGGCCAGCGCTTCGCGCACCCAGCGCGCCACGGCCGGGTGGGCCTGGACACGCTCGCAGTACGCTTGCAGGGCCGGCGCCAGCGCCACGCCGTAAATCTTAAAGCGCATCACCACCGGCGCGAAAAACGCGTCGGCGATCGAAAAGTCGCCGAACAAAAACTGGTGGTGGCCGAAACGCGACAGGCACTCTTCCCAGATCTCGCTGATGCGGCCGATGTCGCCCTGCGCGCCCGGGGTGCGCCCGCGTCCCGGAAGGCTCATGCGGATATTCATCGACATGGCGCTGCGCAGGTCGGCAAAGCCGCTATGCATTTCGGCAGTGACCGAGCGCGCCATCGCGCGCGCCGCCACGTCCCGCGGCCACATGTGCTTTTCCGGGAACTGCTCGGCCAGATACTCGCAGATCGACAGGCTGTCCCAGATCGTCATCTCGCCGGCAACGAGCACCGGCACCCGCCCGGCGCCCGAATACTCGGCGATGCGCGCCGACGTGTCGGGCTGGTCGAGCAGCACCCGCACTTCGTTGAACGGAACGCCGAAGGCGGTGGCCGCCACCCACGGGCGCATCGACCAGGACGAATAATTCTTGTTGCCGATGATGAGCGTCAGGCCGGCCTTGCGGGCGTCGTCCAGGGTCTGCGAGAGGGTCGGATCGAGTTCGGTGGTTTGCATTGTTACGGTCCCGGAGAAAAATAAAAAATAAGCGCCCGGCGCGAGCGCCTCGTCAGCGTCCCGCGCGTGCGCGGTAATCGTCGAAGCGCTCGTGCGGCGCCAGGTAGCGCGGCGCCACCGCTTCCAGCGAGCGCAGTTGCAGGCCGAGGGCGGCGGTGGTGGTGGCCTGGATGGCCGGATCGACCACGTTATCGACCTTCATCGAATCGAGGTTGTCGCGGCTGATGACCGGGTCGCCCGGCAGCAGCTCGAACAGCAAGGCTTGAAGACGCGCCAGCCCATCGGGAATGCCGAACACCGGGCGCCGGTGGCCTGCGTAGCGGCCGGCCAGGCGCACCAGTTCGGCCAGCGAATAGATTTGCGGCCCGCCCAGGGAGTACACCTGGTGGCGCGTTTTCAGCTCGCCCAGCGCGTGATTGATAGCGTCGGCCACGTCGCCCACGTAGATCGGCTGGAAGTCGCTGGCGGCGCCGGCCAGCGGAATGAACGGCAGCCACTTCTGCATGCGCGCGAAGGTGTTCAGAAAGCTGTCGCCCGGGCCGAACACCACCGACGGGCGGAAGATCGTGGCCGCCACCGACGCTTCGGCGCGCGCGGCCACTTCGCCGTCGGCCTTGGAGCGCTGGTACATGGACGGGCCGTCGGCGGCCGCGCCCAGGGCGCTCATATGCAGGTAGCGCGTCACGCCCGTGGCGGCGCACGCGGCGACGATACGGCGCGGCAGTTCGACGTGGGCGCGCTTGAAGTCAAGCCCGTACGGCTGGCCGCGGCGCGAATGCAGCACGCCCACCAGGTTGATGGCGGCGTCGGCACCGGCCAGCAGGCGGCGCAGGGTGGCGTCGTCGCCGACATTGGCGCCGACCACGTCCACGCGCGGCAAAAAGATCAGGTGCCGGGCGCGTTCGGCGCGCCGGGCCGGCACGATCACACGCGCGCCTTCCTGCGACAGGCGCGCCACCAGGTGGCTGCCGATGAAGCCGGAACCGCCGAACACCACTACAGTCATGTCTTTCATCGTGCACGCTCCTCAATGATGGCGCCGCGGCCGGCGCATCAGGGCAGGTCGTTGCCCTGGGCGCGCGGTGAAACCTTGCCAAGGCGCGCCTTGAGCGACTGCGGCTTGTTCTCGAACAGCGCGGCATAGTTGGTCGCGTTGGACATCACATTCTTCACATAGATCCGGGTTTCCATGTACGGGATCGACTCGGCGAAGATGGCCCCTTCCATCGGTTCGTCGAGCTTGGAGCGCCAGTTGCGCATGCGTCCCGGTCCGGCGTTGTAGGCGGCCGTGGCCAGGGTCTGCGAGCCGTCGGCATTGCCCAGCACCATGCTCATGTAGTTCGCGCCGAGCAGGATGTTGGTGCGCACGTCGGTCAGCTTGTTCTTGACGTAGTCGCCCAGGCCGATCTTGCGCGCCACGTAGGTGCCGGTGGTGGGCATGACCTGCATCAGGCCGGAGGCGCCCACGGTCGAGCGCGCATCCATGATGAAGCGCGATTCCTGGCGGATCAGGCCATACACCCAGGCCCGGTCCAGGCCGAGCTGCTGCGCGGTCGGGTGCAGGATGTCGTTGTGCGGCGTCGGGAAGCGCTGGGTATAGTCGAACTGGGTGCGGGTGCGGTCCGACGTATTGACCATGCGGTCGAGAATCTGGTTCACGCGCGCGAATTCGGCAGCGGCCAGCAGCTCGCGTTCGCTGAACTTGCGCAGTTCCCAGTTCCACTCGCGCGTGCCTTCGGGACGCAGGCGCAGGCTGAAGAACTTGAGTGCGCGGCGCAGGCCCGGGTTGCTGGCCATGGGCGCCATTTCCTCGGGCGTGAGGGCGGGACCGGGAGGCGGGATCGAAATGAGCTGGCCCAGTTCTTCCAGCGCCAGCTGGCCGTAGAAACTGTTCTGGTCGGCGATGCGCTGGTACAGCGCGACGGCAGCTTCGTGCGCGCCGTGTTCGGCCTGCAGCGCGCGCCCCAGCCAGTAGGTCCACCCGGGTTGGGCGCGCAGCGGGGCCGGCATCGATTCGATGGTGGCCTTGACGGTTTTCCAGTCGGCGCGGCGCAGGGCGATGCGGGTTTTCCACTGAATCTGTTCGGCCGTGAGCGGCGCCCCGGCGCTCTTGCGCCAGTAGTCGTAGGCTTCGGGAGCGAGCGTGAGGGAGGCGGCGTGCGCAATGCCGGCCCAGCCGATGGCTTGCTCCTGGGGCGACAGGTTGGGCGCATTCTTTTCCAGGGCGACCACGGCCAGCTTCTGGGTGGTGCGCGCCATGCGGCTCACCGCCATCAGATAGACTTCGTGGTCGGCGCGCGTGGCGCCGATGCCGCGCGCCATGGCCAGCGCCGGCAGGTCGACCGCTTGCGAGGCGTGCAGTTCGGACACGCCGAGCAGCGCGCCGATGCGGCGCGCCGGGCCGGTGGCCTTGAACTCGCCCGCCAGGCGCAGCTGGGCCAGCAGGTCGTTGGCATCGAACTGGCCGGACTGGGCCAGGGTGGAAATGAGGGCGCCGCACGCGTCGCCGTAGCCGGGCGGATTGGTCAGCAGCGCCCGGGCGTCGTCCGCCACTTTTTCGCCGCGCGCCACGCGCGACATGAGGGCGTAGCACTTGACCTGGGTATCGTCGTTGAGCACGAACAGGGGCAGTTGCTGGTCGAAATTGGCCCAGTCGCGCGCGCGGCCCAGTTCCAGCAGCCAGTCGTTGCGCAGGCGGTCGGCGATGGCCAGGCCCTGGTAGCGGGTGAGGAAATTGCGGAATTCGTCGCTCGATGCGACCCGCATCCGGGTTTTGAGCCGATAATAATCGACATACGACGGGATCGGATAATTCTGCAGGCGCGAGGCGTAGGCGTTGGCCTTGGCCGCGTCGTCCTGGCGCGCGGCCTCGCGCAGCAGCAGGAAGGTCTCGTCGTCGGCACTCGGGTCGTACGGGGGCGCTGGCGCCTGGGCATAGGCGGGAATCAGGCAGGCTCCGGCGACAATCGCGACGGCAAACAATTTCGGCAGAAACATTAGTATGCGACTCTCCATGGATACTTCATTTAACACATGACCGGCGAACCTAGAATACCATGCGGGCATGCCGCCCTGCCAGCATCGGCCAACTCACATGCTGCATTCGCACATGGGGCGGACAAGGCGGCGCTGCGTGCCATGCTGAAGGCGGCCCGGCGTGCGCTCGATCCCTTGCAAAAGGCGCAGCGCGATGCGGCGATCGCGGCGCGGGTGCTGGCGTGGTGGCAGGGTCGCATGGCCGGCGGCGCGGCCGCGGTGCTGGGGGTGTACTGGCCGCTGCGGGGCGAACCCGATCTGCAGCCAGTCTACGCCGAACTGGCAGGCGCGGGCGTGCGGCTGGCGCTGCCGCTGGTGGTGGCGCCCGACACCGCGCTGGCGTTCGTGGAGTGGGTTCCGGGCGAGGACATGCTGAGCGACAGGATGGGGGTGGCGGTACCGGCGGCGCAGCGGGTGCTGGACCGGCCGCCGGTGCTGCTGGTGCCCTGCCTGGGGTTTACCGCCGAGCGCTACCGGCTGGGATATGGCGGGGGGTACTACGACCGGACCCTGGAGGCGCTGCCGCGGCCGTACACGGTAGGAATTGCGTATGCGGGGGATCAGGTGGAGTTTGCCGGCGCGCAGCATGATGTGGCGCTCGATGTGGTGATCACTGAACGGTGATTGCTATTTTTTACCACTAACATGCGCACTGTCGTTTCTGCCACTGGCAGAAACGACTCCCCGCACCAAGGCGACGCTTTATCGCGCGCCAGTCAAGCGCTCCCACAAGGCCGTCGTCGCCACCGCCTGGTTCATGCTGTAAAAATGCAAGCCCGGTGCGCCGCCGGCCAGCAAACGCTCGCACAACTGGCTCACCACATCGAGCCCGAACGCCTTGATCGAAGCACTGTCATCCCCGAAACTGGCCAGTTTCAAGCGCACCCAGCGCGGAATTTCCGCCCCGCACATGTCCGAAAACCGCATCAACTGCGTGTAATTGGTAATCGGCATGATGCCGGCCACCACCGGGATATCGATTCCCAGCTTGCGGGTCTGGTCCATGAACGCAAAATACGCGTCGGCGTTGTAAAAATACTGGGTGATCGCGGAATTCGCGCCGGCCTGCACCTTGCGCGCGAAATTTTGCAAATCATCCTGCGGCGACCTGGCCTGCGGATGCACCTCGGGATAAGCCGCCACTTCGATATGAAACCAGTCGCCCGTCTCTGCCCGGATGAACTCGATCAGCTCGCTGGCATAGCGCAGCTCGCCCGCGCCGCCGTAACCGCTCGGCAAGTCGCCGCGCAAGGCGACCAGACGCCGGATCCCGTGCGACTGGAATTGTTTCAAAATCGTGCGGATCGATTCGCGCGATGCGCCCACGCATGACAGGTGGGGTGCGGCATCGTGGCCCTCGCCGAGGATCTCGACGACCGTGTCGAGCGTGCCCTGCTGCGTGCTGCCGCCGGCGCCGAAGGTTACCGAGAAATATTTAGGTTGCAGCAGCGCCAGTTTGGCGCGCGCCACGCGTAGCTTGTCCGCCCCGTCAGGAGTCTTGGGCGGATAGAATTCAATGCTGAAGTCAGGAGTTGCCATCTTTTTTGAGGAGTAAGGTAGACAGCGCCCACGAAATGATGCTGTACAGGATGGCGGCAATAAAAGCCGACCAGAAGCCTGCCACTTGGAATCCACCGACCAGGTTCGCGACTGCCCAGAACAGCAGCGCATTGATCACGAGGATGAACAACCCCATGGATAGCAGGGTTACGGGCAGGGTCAGCAGCACCAGCACCGGACGGATCAGGGTATTGACCAGTCCGAGCACGAGCGCGGCAACCAGGGCCGTCCCCATGTTCGTGACTTCAACTGAACTCATCAGGAATGGCAGCGCGAATAGCGCCGCTGCGTTAATCAACCACGTCAAAAGTAAGCGCATAAGGGAAGCGAAAGTCCGATTGAGAAGAAATAGACAACATCAGGCACGCAAACCGGCGCGCGGGCCGCGCGCCGGTGCTACTGATTAATAGCGGTAGTGGTCAGGCTTGTAAGGGCCTTCCTTGCTGACGGTGATGTACGCCGCTTGCTCGTCGGTCAGCACGGTCAGTTGCGCGTTGAGCTTTTTGAGCTGCAGGCGCGCCACTTTCTCGTCCAGATGCTTGGGCAGCACGTACACGCCGACCGGGTACTTGTCGGTGTTGGCGAACAGTTCGATCTGGGCGATGGTCTGGTTCGCGAACGAGGAGCTCATCACGTACGACGGGTGACCGGTACCGCAACCGAGGTTGACCAGGCGGCCTTCCGCCAGCAGGATGATGCGCTTGCCGCTCGGGAAGATGATGTGATCGACCTGCGGCTTGATGTTATCCCACTCGTATTTCTTGATCGATGCGACATCGATTTCGTTATCGAAGTGGCCGATGTTGCAGACGATGGCCTGGTCCTTCATGGCCAGCATGTGCTGTTCGGTCAGGATATGGTAATTGCCGGTGCAGGTGACGAAGATATCGCCGTGTTCGGCGGCGTAATCCATGGTCACGACGCGGTAGCCTTCCATGGCCGCCTGCAGTGCGCAGATCGGATCGATTTCGGTGACCCACACCTGGGCCGACAGTGCGCGCATGGCCTGGGCCGAGCCCTTGCCCACGTCGCCGTAGCCGGCGATGACGGCTACTTTGCCGGCGATCATCACATCGGTGGCGCGCTTGATGCCATCGACCAGCGATTCGCGGCAACCGTACAGATTGTCGAACTTCGACTTGGTGACCGAATCGTTGACGTTAATTGCCGGGAAGGCCAGCTTGCCCTCCTTGTGCATCTGGTACAGGCGATGCACGCCGGTGGTGGTTTCCTCGGTCACGCCGAGGATCTGCGGCAAGCGCTTGGAGTACCAGGTGGCATCCTTGGCCAGATGCGCCTTGATCGAGTTGAACAGGCAGATTTCCTCTTCCGAACCCGGGTTGGCCAGCACCGACGGATCGGTTTCAGCGCGCGTGCCCAGGTGCAGCAGCAGGGTGGCATCGCCGCCATCGTCGAGGATCATGTTCGAGTACACCGGCTGGCCGGCTTCGCTTGGCCACTCGAAGATGCGGTGGGTGTAATCCCAGTATTCGTCCAGGGTTTCGCCCTTGACGGCGAACACCGGCGTGCCGGCGGCGGCGATGGCGGCGGCGGCGTGGTCCTGGGTCGAGTAGATGTTGCACGACGCCCAACGAACCTTGGCGCCGAGGGCTTCCAGGGTCTGGATCAGCACGGCGGTCTGGATGGTCATGTGCAGCGAACCGGTGATACGCGCGCCCTTGAGGGGCTGGGCCGCGGCGAATTCCTCGCGGATAGCCATCAGGCCCGGCATTTCGGTTTCAGCGATCTTGATTTCCTTGTTGCCCCAGGCAGCGAGGGAAATATCGGCGATGTGGAAGTCTTGCGAAGATTTGAGTACGGCGTTCATCACGCCCTCCTTTCAGTTAGAAAAAAGTAACGTGAGCGCGGTTGCGGTGGATTTCCGAGCCTGGCGAAATGGGAATTTCGTCGCAACGCTCCTCGGAACAGAGAAGTTTAGCCGCTAACGCCAAGTTGCGCCAGCCAAATTTCGCACGTGCGGCAAAAACGCCGCAGCACAAAAATCCCCACCAGTTCCCACGAGCGGCCTCCGACTTTCCTACAACCGGGGTCAGAGCTTTAATTAGAAATGTTTCAAGTCAGAGCTCTGACCCCGGTTGTGAAATCTTACGTGAGGCTAACGATGTTCCCTGGACGAATGGCAGAAATGGGATAGCGGCTGCGGTTTCACCGAAGTTGATAGCGATGTTGACGCATGAAACCAGACTAGCATTGCCGCGAAAGAAAATCTCGGCCAAACGGAAACCGGGGTCAGAGCTCTGACTCGAAATCTTT
>NZ_JAVCWL010000049.1:0-38903 GCF_030846505.1 Massilia pseudoviolaceinigra
TAAGCAGTACCAAGCGGCGTCGACTATGTCGGAAATGCATCTACAGCTCCCCGACCGATGCCGGTATTCACCCAGCCAAACCTTCGCTCGCGACATCGGCTATGCTGTGTGTGCGTCGCTCGACCGTTTAGCCCGCATCACGTGGGCCAAACGCTCGCATAGAGTCCACCTCGATGCGAGTAGCGCCTCAACCTTTCTCGCACCAGCCGCATCACGTCCGACAGCCTGCTTCGTGTCATAAGCGGCAAAGCGGCAAAAACTCGCTAACGCGGCGATCAGAAGCCGTAAGCATTGAAGCACTGATGGCGCAATTCACGCCAATGACGCCAAGGGAAATGATTTAGCTCAAGGACGTCGGAAAGTGGCCGCGATGACGTTGCCACCCCGTTCCACCATTTCGATGTAGTCGGCGTAGGCCTGCATCATTGTCTTGCGCTCTTCAATGAATTGTTCGCGGTCGTAGGCTTCGCCGTACTCGTCGTCAGAGCCGTGAGCGAGTTGCCGATTGACGACTTCATGTCGATAGCCCAGCCGCGCCTTGATGACGCCCATCGCCAGCGAACGGAAACCGTGCCCCGTCATCTTGCCGGCATAGCCCATGCGACGTAGCGCCGCGAGGATCGCACCGTTGCTGATGGGCCGGTGATGATCGTTTCGGTTAGGGAAAAGATATTCGCCGCCGCCCGTCAGGCGATGCAGGTCGCGCAACAAGTCCCAGCCTTGACGCGGCAGGTTCACTTGATGGTCGAGCTTGCGCGGATTGATCTTCCGTTTTCCCATCTTCATCCGCTGCCAGGGGATGATCCACGTCTCGGCCTCGATGTCGATTTCGCGCCAGGGTGTTTCCACCAATTCGCTGGTACGCACAAACACCAGCAACATCAGCCGCATCAGGATGCGCGTGGTGGTGTACATCTCGGCCTCGTTCTTGTGCAGCGCCTCCAGAAACGCAGGCAGATCGTCCGTGCCAATGGCCGCGTGGTGTCCTTTTGCACGCGGCCTGAGTGCGCCACGCAAATCAGGCACGGGGTTGTACTTGATCACACCTTTGGCGATGGCGAAGCGGAAGACCTGGCTGCACAGTTGCGCCAGTCGCGCCGCCATGTCGAGCGCGCCGCGCTTCTCGACCTGGCGCAGCATATCAAGCAGGAGCGGAGCATCGACTTCGCTGATGGGCACCGAGCCGATGGTCGGGAATGCGTCGTTCTGAAGCCGATTGATGGCCTCCTTGGCCGTGTTCTCCTTCCAGGACTCGGACTTATTGGCATGCCACTCCCGCGCCAGAACTTCGAAAGTGTTTGCATTGGCAACATCCTTCTTGATACGCTCGTTTCGCTTGGCTTGGGCAGGGTCGTCGCCCTTGGCTTTGAGCGACTTTGCGTCCAAGCGCTTTCGCCTTGCATCCAGCAGCGACACTTCGGGGTAGGCGCCAAAGGTCAGCCGTGTTTTTTTCCCGTTGGGCTGGACGTAACTCATGCGCCATATCTTCGAGCCCGAAGGTTGCACTTCAAGGTACATGCCGCCCCCGTCAGCCAAGGTGTAAGCCTTGTCCTTTGGTTTGGCATTTCTCACCTGAAGATCGGTCAGCGGCAGAGCTAATTTCGGCATTTTGGATCCATGACGTTTACCACCATGCGGCCATGGATCCAAATATGGATCCAAAACGCCGGGATGTCAACGCACGTCCCGGTACGTCCAGAAACAAAAAACCCGCAGCTCTCATAGGGAGAAGTGCGGGTTTTGGGACTTCCTGATACGACTTGCTACGTGTTAATGGCGGAGACGGTGAGATTCGAACTCACGATACAGGTTACCCCATATGCGTCCTTAGCAGGGACGTGCCTTCGGCCACTCGGCCACGTCTCCATTCTGGCCTACACGATATTGCTAAGCCAGAAGATCAAGATCATACCGGATTCCAGCGGCGGCGAACAGGGCCGCAGCACCCTTCCCACCGAAAAAATTAACGCTTCATCGAAGCGTGCCGGGAAGAAAAAACAAAAAACCCGCAGTCTCATGACGAGCGCTGCGGGTTCTTGTCAGTCCAGGAGCAACCTGGACAGGATTCTGGCGGAGATGGTGAGATTCGAACTCACGATACAGGTTACCCCATATGCGTCCTTAGCAGGGACGTGCCTTCGGCCACTCGGCCACATCTCCATTCTGCCCAGTAGGTTTCACCAGATCAGAAGACCAAGATCATACCGGCTGGGCGTGGATTTTGCAATGATGCGCATCCACTTTTTGGAAATATTATGCTTTTTCCAAATCGAACGCCTTGTGCAGCGCGCGCACGGCCAGTTCCATGTACTTTTCATCGATCAGCACCGAGATCTTGATCTCCGAGGTCGAGATCATCAGGATGTTGATGCCCTCTTCGGACAAGGTGCGGAACATCTGCGAGGCCACGCCCACGTGGCTGCGCATGCCCACCCCGACGACCGACACTTTCGACACCTTGGCGTCGCCCGAAATGCTGGCCGCGCCGATGTCGTTCTTGACGCCTTCGAGCACGCCCATCGCCTTCGCATACTCGCCGCGCGTCACCGTGAACGTGAAGTCGGTCTTGCCTTCCACCGACTGGTTCTGGATGATCATGTCCACTTCGATGTTGGCATCGGCCACCGGTCCCAGGATGTGGTACGCCACACCCGGCTTGTCCGGCACGCCCAGGATGGTGATTTTGGCCTCATCGCGGTTGAATGCGATGCCGGAGATGACGGCTTGTTCCATATTTGTATCTTCCTCAAACGAAATCAGGGTGCCCGAGTTGGCTTCTTCTTCGAGCGGCATCAGGGGATCGGTCAGCGACGACAACACGCGGGTCGGCACACGGTAATTACCAGCGAATTCTACGGAGCGGCTCTGCAGCACTTTCGAGCCCAGCGAGGCCAGCTCCAGCATTTCTTCAAACGTAATGGTCTTCAGGCGGCGTGCCTCGGACACCACGCGCGGGTCAGTCGTGTAGACGCCGTCGACGTCGGTGTAGATCAGGCATTCCTGGGCCTTCATCGCCGCCGCGATCGCCACCGCCGACGTATCCGAACCGCCGCGGCCGAGCGTGGCGATGTTGCCGTTCGCATCGACACCCTGGAAACCGGTGATGATGACGATCTTGCCGGCATCGAGATCGGCCTTGACCTTGACGTCGTCGATCGACTCGATGCGCGCCTTGGTATAGGCCGAGTCGGTCTTGATAGCGACTTGCCAGCCGGCATACGAGACGGCCGGCTTGCCGATCGCCAGCAAGGCCATCGCCAGCAAGCCAACGGAAACCTGTTCACCGGTGGAGGCAATCATGTCCAGTTCGCGCGGATCAGGCTGTTCCATCAGTTGCTTTGCCAGGCCGATCAGGCGATTGGTTTCGCCGGACATCGCCGAAGGCACGACAATAATCTGGTGCCCCGCGTCATGCCACTTGGCGACGCGTGCCGCAACGTTCTTGATGCGGTCGGTCGAGCCCATCGACGTTCCGCCATATTTGTGGACGATTAAAGCCATAAGAGTGAAGTTTCCGCTCGGTTAAATGAAAAAGGAGGGCTTTACTCTACATGCTGCGGTGCAAAAAAACAAGGCAGTCGATGGACAAACCTATACGTTATTGCTATATCGAAATTACGTTTCCGGGTAGTCGTCAGGCCGGACGCGCTTCCCAGCGCAGGCTGATCAGGGAAGCGGGAGCGGCCCCGAAGTGATGGCAATCCATGCCGATGCCGGCCGCGAACAGCAAATCCTTGCCGGTGGTCACGACCGGCAAGCGTTCGCGCTCCCAGGCGGGCACGTTGCAGGCCTGGTAGTGATACTTGAGCGGACGCGTGGGCCGGTTGGCGGCCGGCTTCAGGCGCTCGCCGCCCTTGCGGAAGTCGATCTGCAAGGCTTGCGCGCGCAGCCAGGCGGCATCGAAGCCCTGCTCCGCCGCGTCGAAATGCAGCACGCCCCCATAATCTGGGAATGCCATGCTCGCTTCGCCGGCCCAGGTGAAGCGCTCGCCTTCCTTCACAAAAATGCCTTCGTCGTCCGGATCGCGCTGGCCGGCCAGGTCGGCCAGCTTGGGCGTGATGTACAGGCGGTCGCGGTGGCGCCGGATGTGGCAGTCGGGATGCGTCACCAGGAGCTGCGCGTCGTGGCGCGCTTCGACCAGCTGGGTCACCATTTCGGTCAGCCAGGCGGTCGACGGCATGCGCAGCGCGCGCAGGCCGAACCAGTAGCGCAGCATGTTGTAGGCGCGGTCCAGGCTCATCGTGCGCAGCTTGGCGACGTCGATGCAATCCTCGATCAGGCAGCCGGCAAGGTCTTGCACCGCCAGTTCGGTCAACAGGCGCTGGGCCGACTGCGCATGCGCGGCGCTGCGCGCAAAGCGTTCCTGGTAGCCGGGAAAGGCCGTGGCCAGGGCCGGCATCACCTGGTGGCGCAGGGCATTGCGCGCATAGCGCGGGTGGGTGTTCGATTCGTCCTCGACGTAGGCCACCTCGTGCGCGGCCACGTACGCTTCGAGCTGCTGGCGCGACACCGGCAGCAAGGGACGCGCCATCACCAGGCCGGGGTTGCCCAGCAGCTCGGGTGCGGCGTTGGCCGCATCCATGCCGGACAAGCCGGCCGTGCCGGAGCCGCGCAGCAGTTGCAGCAGCACCGTTTCGGCCTGGTCGTCGAGATGGTGGGCGGTCAGCATCAGGCGCACACCGTGTTCCAGGCACAGGGCGCCCAGGGCGGCGTAGCGCAGCTTGCGGGCGGCCGCTTCGACACCGGATTTGGTTTTTTCCAGCACCACGCGGCGCGCCGCGAAGCGCACGCCGAGACGGGCGCAGGTCGCTTCGCAATGCGCCAGCCAGGCATCGGCGTTGGGGCTGATGCCATGGTGAACGTGGAAGGCAAACAGGGGAATGTCGTTGGCGCACGCGTACTGCGCCGCCAGATGCAGCAGGGCCGAGGAATCGAGCCCGCCGCTGTAGGCGATGGCCACCGACGGCGCGATGGCCCCGCCTTGTGCACGCAACGCGTCAAGCGCTTGCGCAAACTGCGCTGCAAGCGCTGCGTTGGTGGTCTGGCTCACTCTTCGGCCGGCGTCGTTTCTTTGAATTTGCCGTAGCTCATCAACTTGTTGTGACGGGCTTCGATCAGATCCTTGGTTTTCATGCCCTGGAACTGGCGCAGGGTGTCGGCCAGCGCGCGCTTGAGCATCACGGCCATGCCCTTCGGATCGCGGTGGGCGCCGCCGAGCGGCTCGTTGATGATCTTGTCGATCAGGCCCATCGCTTTCAGGCGGTGCGCGGTCAGGCCCAGCGCATCGGCGGCGTCGGACGCGCGCTCCGATGTCTTCCAGAGGATCGATGCGCAGCCTTCCGGCGAGATCACCGAGTAGGTGGCGTATTGCAGCATCAGCACGGCATCGCCCACGGCAATGGCCAGCGCGCCGCCGGAGCCGCCTTCGCCGATGATGGTGGCGATCAGCGGCACCTTCAGTTCGGCCATCACGTACAGATTGTGGCCGATGGCTTCGGACTGGCCGCGCTCTTCGGCGTCGATGCCGGGGAACGCGCCCGGGGTGTCGACGAAGGTGAAGATCGGCAAGCCAAATTTTTCGGCCAGCTTCATCAGGCGCATGGCCTTGCGGTAGCCTTCGGGCTTCGGCATGCCGAAGTTGCGCATCGCGCGTTCCTTGGTGTCGCGCCCCTTCTGGTGGCCGATGACCATGCAGGCCTGGCCGTTGAAGCGGGCCAGGCCGCCGACGATTGACAGGTCGTCCGCGTAGGTGCGGTCGCCGTGCAGTTCGTGGAAGTCGGTAAAGATTTCGTTCACATAGTCCATGGTGTACGGACGCTGCTGATGGCGCGCAATCTGCGACACCTGCCATGGCGTGAGCTTGGCGTAGATATCTTTGGTCAGTTGCTGGCTCTTCTTGGCCAGGCGGTCTATTTCTTCGGAGATGTCGACCGCCGAATCGTCCTGGACGAAGCGCAGCTCTTCAATTTTGGCATCAAGCTCTGCAATCGGCTGCTCAAAACTGAGGAAAGTTTGTTTAATCATTATACCTCCGGGTAAATTCTGGCCGCAGCATACCCCACCGCACGGCCACTTCAGGCGCTATTCTACCGGAACCGGATCGAGACTACGCCACAAATACCACGTAGCGACCGTTCTCCACGGCTCCCAATTGGCCGATACCTCGCGCGCATCGCTGCGCGATACCGGTTCGCCGGAAAAGTAGTTCTGGCTGATACCTTGAATAAGACCAGGATCGTCCAGCGGCAAGACATTGGGACGCAGCAGATTGAATATAAGAAACATTTCCGCTGTCCAGCGTCCGATGCCGCGAATCTGGACCAGTTCCGCGATGACGGCCTCGTCATCCATTTCGGCCCACTGGTTCGCGTGCACGCGCTTGGCCTTGAAATGGTCGGCCAGGTCGAGGATGTATTCGGTCTTGCGCTTGGACAGCCCGCAGGCCGACAATTGCTCGGCGCCGGCCTTGATCACCTGTGCCGGCGTGATCCTGGGACAGGCGGTGAGCAGCTTGTTCCATGCCGCATCGGCCGCCTTGGTGGTGACCTGCTGGCCCACCACCGAGCGCGCCAGCGTCGTAAACGGGTCGCCATGGCCGACCAGATGCAGGTCGCCGAACTGCGGGATCAGCTTTTTCATGATGCGGTCGCGCTTCATGAGTTCGATCTTGGCTTGTTCCCAGTACGCAGGCACCTCTAGCGGCGGCGGAGTGGTCCCCGCCGTTTCCCTGGTTGGCGCCATCATGCGCGGCGCCAGTTGGTCGTGCCGTCCGGCTTGTCCTCGAGGACGATGCCGGCCGCCAGCAACTCGGCGCGAATGGTGTCGGACTCGGCGAAGTTGCGTGCTTTTTTCGCTTCACTGCGCCTGGTGATGGCCGCCACGATTGCCGCTTCGTCCAGACCGCCCTCCTCGCCGCCAGCCTGCAGAAATGCCTGCGGCGCGCGTTCGAGCAGGCCCAGCACGGCAGCGAGTGCCTTGAACTGGCGCGCCTGTGCGACCGACTTGCTTTTGTTGAGCTCGGTGACCAGGTCGAACAGCACGGCGATCGCGATCGGCGTGTTGAAGTCGTCGTCCATCGCTTCGCGAAAACGGATTGCGTGCGCTTCGTTCCAGTCGACTTCCAGCGCGCCGGCGCCGGTGTCGATATCGGCCAGCGCCGTGTACAGGCGTGTCAGCGCCGCCTTGGCGTCGTCCAGATTGGCGGCGCCATAGTTCAGCGGACTGCGGTAATGCCCGCGCAGGATAAAGAAGCGGATCACTTCGGCGTCGTACAGCTTGAGCACGTCGCGGATGGTGAAGAAATTATTCAGCGACTTCGACATCTTTTCAGCGACGTTGGTCTTTTCGTCGACCACGCGCACGAAGCCGTTGTGCACCCAGTAGTTGGCCATCGGATGGCCGAACGCGCCTTCGGACTGGGCGATCTCGTTCTCGTGATGCGGGAACTGCAGGTCGGCGCCGCCGCCGTGGATGTCGAAGTGTTCGCCCAGGGTCGCGCACGACATGGCCGAGCATTCGATGTGCCAGCCCGGACGGCCGCTGCCCCAGGTCGATTCCCATTTGACTTCGTCCGGCTCGGATTCCTTGGACGCCTTCCACAGCACGAAGTCGAGCGGATCGCGCTTGCCGGTATTGACGTCAACCCGTTCGCCCGCGCGCAGGTCGTCGAGCGACTTGCCGGAAAGCTTTCCGTAGCCGGGAAAATTGCGCACCGCATAGTTCACGTCGCCATCCTCGGACTTGTAGGCCAGGCCCTTCTGTTCGAGCTGGGCGATGATCGACAGCATCTGCGGCACGTAGGCGGTCGCATGCGGCACCACGTCGGGCGGCAGGATGCCGAGCGCGGTGGTGTCTTCGTCCATGTACTTTTCGAAGCGCGAGGTCAGCGAGAAAATCGACTCGCCGTTCTCGACGGCGCGCCTGATGATCTTGTCTTCGATATCGGTAATGTTGCGCACGTACGTGACCTGGTAGCCCGATACCTTGAGCCAGCGATAGATGACGTCGAACGCCATCATCATGCGCGCATGGCCGATATGGCAGTAGTCGTAGATCGTCATCCCGCACACGTACATGCCGGCTTTGCCGGGCTCGATCGGGGTGAATACCTGCTTTTCACGCGCAAGCGTGTTGTAGATCTTTAATTGGCTCATCGGATTCTTACTCGTTACAGCGCGCGCCGCGCTCGGGCAAAACGACAACCGGGCGCGATCGCCGCAGTGGGCGCGCGCCGGTCAGGCGTGGTTTGCATCGAGATCGTCGGAGCCCTCTGTCTTGTTCTTCTTTGATAGAATGGGACGTTCTGTACAAAGTATAGCATTGTTAAAATCCCGGCTGGCCGCATATGGATCAGGTTTATTTTTGCGGTAAAGGCTTGACAGCCTCGCCTCCATATAACAACAAGCACCTCACGTCAAGGATTCTAAATGCAAGATTCGTTATTGTTCCGCATGCCCCTGGTCGCACGTTTTCTCACCCTGTTCTGCGGCCTGACCCTCAGTACCGCCGTCCTCGCCAGCGATACGCCGCAGGTCTCGCTCAAGACCAGCATGGGCGAAATCGTCCTTGAACTGGACCAGGAAAAAGCGCCGAAGACGGTCGCCAATTTCCTGCAATACGTTAAAAGCGGCCATTACAAGGGATTGATTTTCCACCGCGTCATCAACGACTTCATGATCCAGGGCGGCGGCATGGATGAAAAGATGATCCCGCGCCGCACCAATAAACCGGTCCAGAACGAAGCCAAGAATGGCTTGCTGAACGTGCCCTACTCGGTCGCCATGGCGCGCACCCAGGATCCGAACTCGGCCACCTCGCAATTCTTCATCAACGTCGCCGAAAACACCAATCTCGACTATCCGGGCCGCGACGGCTTCGGCTACACCGTGTTCGGCAAGGTCATTTCCGGCCAGGAAGTGGTCGACAAAATCAAGGGCGTGATGGTCGACGACGTGCGCGGCAACCAGAACGTGCCTGTGATGCCTATCGTCATCAAGTCGGCAACCATCGTGAAGCAGTAAAATAGCGGGCGCCTTTCGTAGCAAACTGAAAGCACCTCACAACAACCTAACCAACAGGACACCAACATGGCCGTACTCATCACCACCAACATGGGCAACATCACCGTCGAACTCGACGCCGAAAAAGCACCGAAATCGGTTGCCAACTTCCTCGACTACGTGGCCAAGGGCCACTACGACAACACGATTTTCCACCGGGTCATCGGCGACTTCATGATCCAGGGCGGCGGTTTCGAGCCAGGCATGAAGCAGAAGCCAGCCGAGCAGACCGTGGAAAACGAAGGCAAGAACGGCCTCAAGAACGAAATGTACACCCTGGCCATGGCCCGTACCTCGGCGCCGCACTCGGCATCGGCCCAGTTCTTCATCAACGTCAAGAACAACAGCTTCCTCGACTATCCAGGCCAGGACGGCTGGGGCTACGCCGTGTTCGGCAAGGTCAGCGAAGGCACCGACGTGGTCGACAAGATCCGCAAGGTCAAGACCGCCAACAGCGGCATGTTCGCCGACGTGCCGGTCGAGCCGGTGATCATCGAAAAAATCACCGTTATCTAAGCATGATGCGCGAGCAAACCACACCGGCAGTGCAGCGATGACGCTGCCCGCGCGAACGCTCGCGCTGTTTATCTCCGACCTGCATCTGCAGGCCGCGCATCCGCGCACCGTGGACGCCTTCTTCGCCTTCCTGGAAGAACGCGCGATGGCCGCGCGCGCGCTGTACATTCTCGGCGACCTGTTCGAGTACTGGGCGGGCGACGACGACCTCGACGCACCCCTGCACCGCCAGATCGCCACGGCCATCCGCGCGGTGCGCGACGCCGGCATTCCGGTCTACTGGATCGCCGGCAACCGCGACTTCCTGGTCGGCCAGGCCTTCGCCGACGCCGCCGGCATGCAATTGCTGGCCGAGCCGCACATCGCCGACATCGGCGCTCAGAAAATCACGCTCGTGCACGGCGACGCCGAATGCACCGACGACATCAAATACATGGAATTTCGCAAGCAGGTCCGCCAGCCGGCATGGCAGGCGCAATTTCTGGCCATGCCGCTGGCCCAGCGCAAGGCGATCATCGCCAACCTGCGCGAAGGCAGCAAGGAAGCGCACAGCACCAAGACGATGGAAATCATGGACGTCACGCCGCAGGCGATCGACGCGCTGTTCGCCGCCACCGGCACCACCGTGCTGATCCACGGCCACACGCACCGCCCGGCGCTGCACGAGAAGGACGGCAAGCGCCGCTACGTGCTGCCGGACTGGGAGCCCGATGGCGAGCCGCCGCGCGGCGGCTGGATCGCCATCGGCGACGACGGCGCCATCACGCGCCACGACCTCGACGGCAAAGTGCTTGGCTGAACCGCCCGGCGCTCAGTCCGCCGGCAGCGGCGTGTGCAACACGGCATAGCCCGTCATGCCGATCAGCATCCCGTTGCCGATGGCGATACCGCCGAGCACGGGTTTCCCCCAAGCCAGCACCGGGGTCGATACCGTGCCGTCCGGCTTGACCTTGCGCAGCAAGCCCTGCCCGCTCAGATACATGTCGCCATTCGGCGCGAAGGCCATTTCCACGTGTCCGTGAAAGCCCAGCATGGCGGTGCGGACCGGGCCGTCACGGTCGCCCATCCAGCCGGGGGAACCGGCGAAGACCGTACTTTTGCCGCCCTTGCTGAATTTGTAGATGGCCGTACTGCTTCTGTCACCCACGTACAGGTTGCCTGGACGGTCATAGGCGATGCCGGCCGACTGAAAGGAATTCCCGAACAGCTCGCCGTAGCCATCGCCCGTGTCGGCGATCAGCCGGGTGACCGTCCCGGAAGACGAAACCTGGCGTACCGAGTCGTGACCGGCGATCGCCAGGTTTTCTTCGGCGTCGACGGCAATGTCGACCACGTCGCTGTAGCCAGACGAATGCGTCAGCACCGTGGTGGTCGCGCCGCGCTCGATCCGGGAAATCCGTTCGCCGTCGACCACATACACGGCGCCATTCGGACTGACCGCAACGCTGTAGGGATGCGTGAAGACGGCGCCCTTGACACCATTGCCGGCAAACACGCTGACCACGCCATCCGGGCTGACCATGCGCACGAGGTTGGTCTGGTAATCGGCGATGTACAGATTGCCGGCCGCATCGGCGGCGCTGCCGTCGCTCCGGTTAAAGCGCGCCGCGCTGCCCTTGCCGTCCACGCTCGCGCTGGTGACCGGGGTTGCGGCCGAGGTCGTGACCACACCGGCCGGCGTGATCTTGCGGATCGCCGGCGCGCCGGTATCGAGCGCCAACACGTTGCCCGACGCATCAATCAACAGCTGGCTGAGGTACGAGAAACGCGCTTGCACTCCCGTGCCATCGCGCACGCCACCGCCCTTGCCGTCGCCGGCCACCGTGGTGACCACGCCGGCCGGCGTGACCTTGCGCAAGGTGTCGTAATCATTAATATAGACATCGCCCGCCGCATCGGCCACCAGGGCGCGCGGCGACTTGAAAACGGCTGCCGCCCCCGTGCCGTCGCGTACGCTGCTTTCACTGCTGGCGTCATTGCCGCCGGCGATGAAGCTGGCAAGGCCGCCGGCAAGCCGATAGATGCGCGCAAATTCAACCAGGTAAAGCGAGCCGTCGCCGGCCACGGCCATGCGCGTCGGGTTCAACATTTTCCACTGGTTCGCGGGGTCGTTGGCCCAAGTAATACGGCTCACCACACCGGCCGGGGTCACGCGGCGCATGGCGCGCTGTTCGATCACCAGGTAGTCGCCATTGACGTCGAGCGCAATCTCGGCCGGACGATTGAACAGCGCTTGCGCGCCCACGCCGTCATGCGAGATTCCAGTGCCGTTATCGCCCTGGCACGCCGCCTCGGTCACGCCGGCCAGCGTGCTGACCACGCCGCCCGGGGTAATCTTGCGCAGCGTGTTGTTGCAGGTGTCGGTCACGATCAGGTTGCCCGCCATGTCGACGATGATGCGCGACTGGTGGTTGAAATTGAAGCTGGCCGCGCCGCCGGCGCCATCCTGGCTGCCGTAGCTGGCGATCGAACCGGCCAGCACCGACATTGCGCCCGACGGCGTGAGCTTGAAGATGACTTGCTTGGCGCGGTCGAGGATATAGGTATTGCCAGCCTTGTCGAGCGCCATGCCGTTCGGGATCTGCAGCACGGTTTCTTTACCTGCGCGCACGGACTGCACGCAGGTGATCCCGAGCGCGGCCATGTCTTCATCGCCCGCAGCCATGTAGTCGACAGCACCGGCGCCGCATTTGGATGCCGGTGGCGCCACGACTGCCGGCGGGGTCGGCGTGGACGAGCCGCCCGAGCCCCCGCCGCCGCAGGCCGCGAAAAACAGGCATGCAAGCAGTGCAGCACCGCGGCGTGTGGCCGTCGAAGGGGGAAATGGCAGTTGGTCGTGTCGCATTGGATCGTTTAACTATCTGGAAAATATCTGAGAAGGCGGAATATACCGATTTTGCTTACGCAACACTACTCAAATATTCGGACCGGGGTGCCGCGCAGCCGCCAACCAGGCCGGCAGCGCGCGGCGGTACTTACTGCTGCAGCGAGGTCTCGAGGACGGCGAAGGCGGTCATGCCCAGCAACCGTTTCTGGCTGTACACAATGCTGGCCAGGCTAGGGTAACCCCAGGCCAGCACGGGCGTCGATATCGTGCCGTCCGGCGCAATCTTACGCACCTTGCCCGAGCCGGTCAGGTACATGTCGCCATTCGGGGCAAACGTCATATGCACCGGACCTTCAAAGCCCAGGCGTCCCTTGCCGGGGGCGCCATCGGCGTTGCCGTCACCGTCGAATGTGCCCGCAAAAACCGAGAAACGCCCAAGCGTGTCCCGCTTCAGGATCGTATGGCTTTCCTGATCGGCGATATACAGGTTTCCAGCCCCATCGAAGGCAAGCCCGGCGGGGAAGTAGCCATATAACCCCCGTGCAGGCGGTGCCAGTTTGGCGACATCGCTCTGTTCGACCGTGATCAATGTATCGCCCCGCGGGTTCAGCACGCGCACCCGGCCTGGCTTGGCCCAGTCCCGGCAATTAATTAGGACTCTTGATTTAATTTTGCAGCATGGTATGATATTTCCATGGACATCAAACCTGAAACGCCGTGGGACGGCACACCGGATATCTCGGCTCGCATCGTTGTTGCGATCAGCCGGGTGTCGAGCGTGTTGCGCGCGGGGATGTGGGAATTTGCGACGATGGAAAACCTGAACCCGACCCAGGCCGAGATCCTGCAGTTGCTGAAGGACCGCACCCAGGGCGTGCGCCTGTCGTGGCTGGCCGCGCAACTGTCGGTATCGGCGGCCAGCGCCAGCGATTCGGTGGCCGCCCTGGTGACCAAGGGCTTGGTGCGCAAGGCTCGCGCCGACGATGACGGCCGGGCCAGCGCACTGTGGCTGACCGAGCAGGGCAAGGCGCTGGTCGGGAAAATGATGTCGGCCCTCAGTTTTGCCGACGATGCCGCCGCTGCACTCGACGCGGGCGTCAAGGACCAGCTGCTCGTCGGCCTGTTCAAGTTGATCGCACAATTGCAGAAGAGCGAACGTTTTCCCGCACTGCGTGCCTGTCTTTCCTGCCGCTATTTCGAAGCGAACGTCAATCCCGGCACGCCGGCGCCCCATCATTGCGCCTTGGTCAAGGCCCCCCTGCCCATCTCGTTTTTAAGAATCGATTGCGCGGAGCACCAACCTACCGATGCGGCGAGCGAACGCCGCAACTGGGACGCGTTCGCCTGAATTTTTTTTCACCCATATAGTTAGGATTCCTATTGAAAAGAGAAAGGCCGCTCTTTTCATTTTTTCAACCGGCCTGTTTATAAAGGAAACGTCATGACCCGTATTGCCCTTCTCACCCGCGATCAGGCCCACAGCGAAGCTGCCCGCTTACTCGATCAAGTCGATGCCGCGTTCGGCGCCACGCCGAACATGTTCCGCGCCGTCGCCAACTCCCCCGCTGCGCTGGCCAGCATGTGGGCCGCCTTCGGCGCCCTTGGCAGCGGCACGCTCGGCGCCCGGCTTGGCGAGCAGATAGCGGTCGCCGTCGCCGACCAGAACAGGTGCGAATACTGCCTGGCCGCGCATACCGCGCTCGGACGCAAGGCCGGCGCCACCAGCGAGGAAATGACGGCGGCCCAGGCAGGCACGTCGCACGATCCGAAAACCGCCGCCGCCCTCGCCTTCGCCGTCACGATGGTCAAGCAACGCGCCCACATCGGTTCCGCCGATGTCGATGCCCTGCGCCTGGCTGGTTACAACGATGGCGACATCATGGAAATCATGGCGCACGTCGCACTGAACCTGTTTACCAACTACGTGAACGTTGCCTTCGCAATTGCGCTCGACTTCCCGCACGTGAAACTGCACGCCCAATGAGCAGCGTCGTCACAACCGTCGCCGCGCCCGAGTTCCGGGTTGCAAACTGGCTCAACGCCTCCCGCCCGGTCAGCCTCGCCCGTTTGCGCGGCAAGGTCGTGGCGGTGTACGCGTTCCAGATGCTGTGCCCGGGCTGCGTGTCGCACGCGATTCCGCAGGCGAAGCAAGTGCGGCACACCTTTCCCCGGGAAGACGTCGAAGTCCTCGGTCTGCATACCGTATTCGAACATCACGTCGCGATGGGCCGTGCGGCACTGGAAGCGTTTATCCACGAATACAGGATCGACTTCCCGGTCGGGATCGACCAGCCATCCGACAACGGTCCGGTGCCGCTGACGATGCAGCAGTACCAGTTGCGTGGAACGCCGACGCTGCTGCTGTTCGACCGCCAGGGCGTATTGCGCCACTCGATCCTGGGCAAGGTGCATGACATGCAGGTTGGCGCCCTGCTCGCCGGGCTCGTCGCGGAAACGATAGCGCAGCCGCAGCATCCGCACTGCAACGACGGCGCTTGCCGCATTTAAATCAACACCTCACGTATTTTGAATTGGAGAAGCAATGAAATTTGTCACGCCAGCATTCGCGGCCACCATGCTGTTCTCGGCATGCGCGGCGCACGCCCACCAGAGCCACACGGGTGGCATCCGGACCGCACCGGCCAAGGCAGTCGATGCCCCGTTCGACATCGTCCATACCCGGATCGCCAAGGAAGGCAACACGGCGGTTTTCCACATCGCCGTCTCCGGCAAGGCGGGTCGGTCGCATCCTTCCGCGACCGGCAAACTGGCCGGCAGCAGCGTGTTTTCGTATGTCTGGCCAACCACGCTCGACCCATCGGTGGTCGGCTTCGACAAGGGCGCCGGCATCCTGGCCCTTGCCGTGACCTCGCACCCCGATTTCGACGATACGCCCCTGTATGACGAAAATGGCGATGGCGACCTGAAAAACGATGGCGACCTCTGGCATTCGCACTGGGTGGTCCTGAAACCGGACGCCGCCTGCGGCAAGGGCGCGCTCAAGGTGGTCGACATTCCCGCCGGGACCACGCCGGCACTGCCGAAAACCTGGCCCGGGCTGCCGCTGCTGATCGACAGCCCGGGTTACAGTCCGGTGTTCAAGGACGCGACGCTGGAAGTGCGGGTGCCGTTCGACGACGCCGGCGTGCTGTCGGACGTCGGTTTCGACGGCGTGACGGCCGCGCTGCGGGTCAACGCCAGCATGCATAGCCCGCTGCTGTGCGTGGCGAACGTGTTCAAGGTCGCCTCGGGTTCGCTGAGCCTGCCCGGGAAGGTCGGCAAGTAGACTCTCCGGCGCGCCCCCCCTCAGGTGGGGGTGCGCCGCGTGTCAGGCCCGCTCAGTTGGGCGGCAACACTGTCTGCATCACCGCTCCGGCCGTCATGCCGTACAGTTTTCCCTGGCTGTAGACCATGCTGTGGATGTCCACATCGCCCCACCCTAACTGCGGGGTCGACAGCCAGCCATCCGGACTGATCTTGCGCACCTTGCCGTGCCCGCTCATATACATATCGCCATTCGGCGCGAAGCTCATCTGCACCGAGGAGTAAAAGCCCAGCGCCGTCGAGCGCGCGGGGCCATCGGCACTCCCGTGCCGGCCCGGCACGCCGGCAAAGACCGACAGCACGTCCTGCTTGTCGAGCTTGAGGATGGTCGCACTGACTGTGTCCGCAATGTACAGGTTCCCCGCCGCGTCCAGCGTCAGGGCGGTCGGATTGAATCCGTCCGACGGATCGGTCAGGCCGGTGGCTTTGAGCATGCGCTGCAGGTCGACCAGCACGCTGACCTGGCCCGATGGCGTGATCCTGACCACTCGCTCCGGCATCGAGGCCAGTACGTTGCCCTGCGCATCGATCCGCATTTCCACGATCCGCGGCAGGGCCGGCGTGGGGGTGATCGCGGTCATTTTCCCGTCCACGATCTTGCCGATCCAGCGCGTGTCGGCCACATACACGGCGCCGGCCGCGTCGAGCGCGACCGCCCTTGGAAAGACGAACTGGATCGGATCGAGGCTGGCGCTCCTCGATCCGCGCGAACCGGCGAACGTCGTGACGAGACCTTCGGGAATAATCTTGCGCACGACCCTGTAATTGGGATCCGCCAGGTACAGGCTGCCGGCGGCGTCAACCGACAGGCGCGTGGTTTGCAGGAAACTCGCATTCGCGCCCGCGCCGTCGCGGCTACCCATGTAGTACGGCGTTGCAGCCGAGGTAGTCACGACGCCCGACCTGGTGATAGTCTGTAACACATCATCGTCGCCCAGGCGTGCGATATTGCCTGCCGGATCGAATGCCAGCATTCCTGAGTAAGCAAGGCGGGGCCCATTGCCATAGCCCGGTGGTCCGATATTCGAGTCCGCGCCGCCGGCCAGCGTACTGACCAGGCCAGCGGGCGTCATCTTGCGTACCATTCCCACATCCGAGAGAAACAGGTCGCCGAGCGCAGCGACCTTCATCGACGACAGACTACCGAACACCGCCGACCGGCCCATGCCATCGCTCAACTGCTTCGTATCGTCGCCGTCGCCCGCCAGCAGGGTCGCCCCGCCGCCCGCGATCGTGTAGACCTTGCTGTAGTCGGCGACGTACAGCGTACTATCTTTTCCCATCGCCACGAGGTGCGGCTGGGTCAGCGGCGCCGCACTGCCGGCCGGGTTGGTCCAGCCGACCGTGGTGACGACGCCGGCCGGGGTCACGCGCCGATAACGCGCGCCCTGCTCCAGCACCAGATAGTCGCCGTTGGTCGCGAGCGCCAGTTCGAAAGGCTGGTCGAACAGCGCCGCCGCGCCGGCACCGTCGCGTATCTCGACCGCTTTTTCGGCGTAGACGCAGACCCGGCGTGGCGTGCCGGCGATCGTGCTGACCACGCCCGCCGGCGTGATCTTGCGCAGCGTATTGTTACAGGTATCGGCCACGATCAGGTTACCGGCGCCATCGACGACCATGCGCGAGCGGCGGTCGAAATGAAAACTGGCTGCGCCGGCGGCCCCATCCTGGGCGCCGAACACACTGGCCGAACCGGCCAGGGTGGAGACGGCGCCGGCCGGCGTGATCTTGAGCACGACCTGGCGCCCGACATCCATGACGAAGGTATTGCCCGACTTGTCCATCGACATGCCGGACGAGGTGTGCAGCGGCACCGCCGTGCCGGCCAGAATGAGCGGGAAGCAGTTGACCCTGACGTTGCTCACGGCGCCCTTGCCGACCGTACCGGCGCCATCGGTGACGCTGCACGAACGCCCCGCAGGCGCGGTCACGGCAACCGCATACGGCGCCCCCTCGCGTCCCCGCTGACGAAATTGGAACGTTCCATCGCGGTCCACCACGACGCTGTCGCCACCGTTCGCCAGCGACAGCGGGACGCCCCACGCCAGGCCGGCGACCGTGCCGCCGATCTCGTAGCTCTGCACGCTTGCCGGCGGCGCGGGCACCGGGGTGACAGGCGCTGGCGTGGCCGGCGCGGGATTGCCGCCCCCACCACCGCCGCCGCAGGCGGCCAGGGAGGCGCACAGTGCCAGCGAGAGCGCATGGTTCAGGATGACCTGACGGCCCGGTGCAGAAGGTTTGCTTGTCATGGATGGTACGGAGGAAAGTCAGGTTGGCCGGAGAAGCACTCATGCGAGCATGGCGGGCTGCGGCGCGCGGCAATGCGCGTCCTGCGCAGTGCCGGCGGCGCGCGATGACAGACGTTTTTTCGGAATGAAAACGCCCGTGAATATGACAGAACACCACTGAATATTTACACAAGGAAATAATATAGCCACTTTCGGGCAGTACCTGCTCACTGGCAGCCTGGGTCATGGCTC
This sequence comes from Massilia pseudoviolaceinigra, assembly GCF_030846505.1. Taxonomy (NCBI): domain Bacteria; kingdom Pseudomonadati; phylum Pseudomonadota; class Betaproteobacteria; order Burkholderiales; family Oxalobacteraceae; genus Massilia; species Massilia pseudoviolaceinigra. Next base: position 18,207 of record NZ_JAVCWL010000049.1, read on the forward strand.
CTTATTTATTTCACATGCATACGCTTGTCGACAACAGGAGTAGTGTTATAGTTAAGTACATCACCACCTCATTACTTCACCAACTGGGAGGAAACATGTGTCATCAAACAGCATCACCGCGGCGCAAGGGTCCGCCATGACGATCGGCTGGAACGACCACACGCCCATCTACCGCCAGCTCAAGGACAAGGTCATCGGCATGATGCTCGATGGCGCCCTGAAAGCCGGCGACGCCCTGCCCTCGGTGCGCCAGGTGGCGGCCGAATACCAGCTCAATCCGATCACGGTCTCGCGCGCCTACCAGGAACTGGTGGACGAGAACCTTGTAGAAAAACGAAGGGGAATTGGCATGTATGTGACCGAAGGCGCGAGCGAAAAACTGCTCGCCAGCGAACGCGAGCGCTTCGTGCGCGAAGAATGGCCGGCCATGCTCGAACGCATCCGCCGCCTCGGCCTCGACCTCGACCAGCTGCTGCGCGCGCAAGACGGAGGCAAATCATGAGCGCCGTGGGCAAGCCCGTCATGACGGCCCGCGGCTTGAGCAAGCGCTACGGCAAGTCGGTGGCGATCGACAACATCAGCTTCGACATCCCGGCCGGCAAGATCGTCGGCCTGATCGGCCCCAACGGCTCCGGCAAGACCACCACCCTCAAGGCCGCGCTCGGCCTGACCGCCTTCGAGGGCGAACTGTCGGTGCTCGGTTTCGACCCGCGCACCGAGCGCGATGAACTGATGCAGCAGGTGTGCTTTATCGCCGACGTGGCGATCTTGCCGCGCTGGCTGCGCGTGTCGGAAGCGATCGACTTCGTGGCCGGCGTGCATCCCCGCTTCGACCGCGCCAAGGCTGAACGCTACCTGGCCGCGACCAAGCTCAAGCCGGATATGCAGGTCAAGGCCATGTCCAAGGGCATGATCGTGCAGCTGCACCTGGCGCTGGTGATGGCCATCGACGCCAAGCTGCTGGTGCTCGACGAGCCGACCCTGGGCCTGGACATCTTGTACCGCAAGCAGTTCTACCAGAACCTGCTGGAAGACTATTTTGACGAAAACAAGACCATCATCATCACCACCCACCAGGTCGAGGAAGTCGAGCACATCCTCACCGACCTGATGTTCATCCGCGACGGCAAGATCGTGCTGTCGGCCTCGATGGACGAGGTCGGCGAGCGCTTCGTCGAAGTGATGGTCGCGCCCGACAAAGTCATCGCCGCCAACGCCTTGCAGCCGATCGACCAGCGCACCGTGTTCGGCAAGGCCGTCATGCTGTTCGACGGCGTGGCGCGCGAGCAGCTCGCCGTCCTCGGCGAGACCCGCAATCCCAGCGTCGCCGACCTGTTCGTCGCGACCATGAAAGGAAGCTACGCATGAACACACTGACCTGGCTGCTCAAGCGCGAGTACTGGGAGCACAAGGGATCGTTCCTGCGCGCGCCCGTCATTCTGGCCATCGTGATGGTCGCCGTCACGGTCCTGACGGTCGGCTTCGGCATCGGCTCATCGGACTCGCCATTCCGGCGCCTGCTGAGCGGCACCGTGCAGGGCCAGGCGCTGGTGCCCGGCGCCCTCAAGGGCGTGGCCGACGTTCTGGCCATGCTCAGCCTGGTCGGCACCCTGCCGCTGCTGCTGATGCTGACCGCCACCACGTTCTTCTACTGCCTGGGCGCGCTGTACGACGAGCGGCGCGACCGCAGCATCCTGTTCTGGAAGTCGCTGCCGCTCTCGGACACGCACACGGTGCTGTCGAAAGTAATCACGGTCACTATCGTGGCGCCCCTGATCGTCATCGGCGTGAGCACGGCGACCTCGGTGCTGCTGGTGCTGTTCGCCGGCGTGACCGCCGCCCTGAACGGTGTGAACGTGTTCGGCGCCCTGCTGACCAACCCGATTATCCTGCTGGCGCCGCTGCGCGCGCTGGGCATGCTGCCGGTGTACCTGATCTGGGCGCTGCCGACGGTCGGCTGGCTGCTGATGGTGTCGGCCTGGGCCAGGTCCAAGGTGTTTCTGTGGGCGGTGGGCGTGCCGGTGATTGCGCTGGTGCTCGTCAAGTGGATCGTGTACGTGCTGGGCGCCGGGCACGCCGCGGTAACGCTGATGGAAACGGTGGTTGCCCGCATCCTGTTCGGCCTGGTGCCCGGCAGCTGGCTGGGCGGTGAGGCGAGCGCCATGGATGGGCGCGGCGGACAGATCACAATCGAACGCGTGAGCAGTCTGCTGTCCGAATCATGGACTAGCCTGGCGACACCGGGCGTGTGGGTCGGGGCGGTTGCGGGGATGGCGATGATTTACGCGGCGATCCGGCTGCGCCGGTTCCGCGACGAAGGCTGACACCCGGTGCCACTGCTGACGTTCCTGCAAGGGCAGAAACGTCAGCGCCGCTTACTCGAACTGCGTCTTGAAGGCGATGAACTGCAGCTTGAGGTCGTCGACCTCGGCGCGCAGGGAGGCCACTTCCTGTTCCAGCTGCGCCACCCTGCTGCCCTGGGCCGGCGCGCTGACCACCCCGAACGACGATTCCTGCTGCGACAGCGCCGCGTCACCGCCCAGGAGCTGGCCATAGCGTGGCTCCTTGGTCCCCGGCGCGAGCGCCAGGCGGGCCACGATCGGCGGGTATTTATCGATCAGGAATTGCAGGCACGCCTCGACATCGGCCACCGACTTGAATTCGTGCAAGCGCCCGCTGCGGGTGCGGATCTCGCCTGCCGTCTGCAAGCCGCGCAGCATCAGGATCGTCAGCACGGCCAGCTTGTCCTGCTCGAGCGACCATTTGATGCGCATGCGGTGCTCGTACTTGGTCACGCGCGCGCCGGCCTGGGTGATGCCGTTGACGAACTTGCGCTGCATCAGGCGCTGCAGCACGTCCTGCACCGTTTCGTCGGACAGCTGCATCACCGGATCGCGGCTCGAGAGCTGGTTGCAGCCGTTGGTGATGGCGTTGAGCGACATCGGATAGTTGTCCGGCGTGAGGCCTTCTTTTTCGGCCAGCACCGCCAGCACGCGGATTTCGAACGGGTCCAGCAAGGCAGCGCCGTCGGCGCCGCCCGTTGTTTCTAGTGTCATGCGTATGTCCTTACTCGACCAGTTTATTGAGCTTTACCGAATCCAATTTATCACACTCGGGCGTGCTCTGGCAGGCGATTCCGGCCGTCTTCATCAGGGCCATCAGCCGGTCGAGCTGTTCGTCCTGGCGCGCCGCGTGATTGATCAGGCCATGCAAGGCCTTCGAGAGCGGATCGTCGCCGTTCGGGGTAACCCCATAGGCCGAGAACAGATGCGCGCTCGAGCGCGTATCGGCCTCTTTCTGCACGATGTGAGCCGGGTTGCCGACCGCCGTGGCGCCGGCCGGCACCGGCTTGATCACCACCGCGTTCGAGCCGACCTTGGCGTACTCGCCCACCGTGAACGAACCGAGCACCTTGGCGCCGGCGCCGATGATGACGCCGCGTTCAAGCGTCGGGTGGCGCTTGGTGCCGCTGTTGAGCGAGGTCCCGCCCAGGGTCACGCCCTGGTAGATGGTGCAGTCGTCGCCGACGACGGCGGTCTCGCCGATGACCACGCCGAAGCCGTGGTCGATGAAGACGCGGCGGCCGATGGTCGCGCCCGGGTGGATCTCGATACCGGTGAGAATGCGCGCCAGGTAGGAGATGAAGCGTCCGATCCACTTCAGGTTGCGGGTCCAGCAAGCCTGCGCCCAGCGATGCATCATGATGGCCTGAAAGCCAGGATAACAAGTGAGCACTTCCCATCCGTTACGGGCGGCCGGGTCGCGTTCAATGATGCTCTTGATATCTTCGCGCAGGTGTAAAAACATAAACAGGGACGTGGGGACAGTTGCGATACAGGCATGGTAGCGTATCCGACCGTCTCCCGCTTATGTACGGTCAATTTGGCCCGATCCGCATGAAGATGTTTGCAAGAATCGCGGACGATGGAAGTGGACTGCATTGCCGCCTGTACGGACGTGGCGAGTGCCTGCAAGGCCGCCGCGGACGGCGGCAACACAATGAAAACCTGCAAGTGAGAACCTGCAAGTAAGGAGGGGACGACACGCCGGCCGGATGTGGCGCGCCGGCGCATCCAGGGCGAAGCTTTAGCCCTGGCCTTCGCGCGCGATGCGCTGGCGGCGTGCTTCGTACAGGCACACGCCCGACGCGACCGAGACGTTCAGACTCTCGACGGAGCCGAACATGGGGATGCCGACGAGCACGTCGCAGGTTTCGCGGGTGAGGCGGCGCATGCCCTCGCCTTCCGAACCCATGACGAGCGCGGCCGGGCCACTGAAATCGGCTTCGTACAAGCCCTTGTCCGCGTCGTCGGTGGTGCCGATCAGCAGGATGTCGCGCTCTTTGAGCTCGCGCATGGTGCGCGCCAGGTTCGTGACGGTGATATACGGCACGGTTTCGGCCGCGCCGCTGGCGACCTTGGCCGCCGTCGCATTCAAGCCGACCGCGCGGTCCTTCGGCACGATGACGGCGTGCGCGCCGACACCGTCGGCCACGCGCAGGCAGGCGCCCAGGTTGTGCGGATCGGTGATGCCGTCGAGGATCAGCAGCAGCGGCGGACCTTCGATGGCGTCGAGCAGTTCATCCAGGTTGCGCGCCAGCGCCAGCTGGCTGGCAAAGGCAATCACGCCCTGGTGGCGCCGGGTTCCGACGATCTTGTCGAGGCGGGCCGAATCGACCGGCATGACGCGCACGCCCAATGCCTTGGCATTGGCGACGAGATCGTGCATGCGGCGATCCTGGCGGGTCGCATCGACAAAAATTTCTTCCACCGACGAGGCCTCGTGACGCAGACGCGAGGTCACCGCGTGGAACCCGAAAATCATTTTATTCTTCATGTGTTATCGCTTGCTCTTGTTCGATTTGCTTGTTGATTTTGCTGCTGGTTTTGCGGAACGGCTCGGCGCCTTGCTGGCCGTCGAACCGGACTTGCTGCGTTTTGGCTTGCTGTCCGACGCTTCGGCGCCGACGCTCTCGTCGAGTTCGTAGCGCGATGACGTATTGCCCGCGCCGCCGCCCGATGTGCGGCCCGACTTGGCCGACTTGGCCGGCTTGGCATCGAGCGCCTTGTGCGCGGCGCTTTTCGGCTTGCCCGCGCCGCTATCGGCCTGCACGCTGCTACCAGCGAGCACCAGGTCGATCTTGCGCGCCTCCAGATCGACGCGCGAGACCTGCACCGTCACGCGGTCGGTCAGCTGGTAGCGCTTGCCGGTGCGTTCGCCGCGCAGTTCGTGGCGCGCGTCGTCGTACTGGAAGTAATCGGTACCCAGTTCGGTGATGTGCACCAGGCCTTCGACGAACAGCGCGTCGAGCTGCACGAAGATGCCGAAGGTGGTCACGCCCGAGACCACGCCGGTGAATTCTTCGCCGAGCTTGTCCTTGATGAAATAGCACTTGAGCCAGGCTTCGACGTCGCGCGAGGCTTCGTCGGCGCGGCGCTCGTTGGCCGAGCAGTGCACGCCCAGGGCGTCCCAGATGGTCAGGTCTTTTTCGTTCTTTTGCTTGCCGTCCGCCTTGTCCTTGGCCTGCTGCTTGCGCGCAGCGTTCGACACGGTGGTGTTCAGGCCGGTCAGGTCGATGCCTTTCGGTTCGTACTTTTTACCGAGCAAAATGGCCTTGATGGCGCGGTGCGTCAGCAAGTCCGGATAGCGGCGGATCGGGCTGGTGAAGTGGGCATAGGCCTCGTACGCCAGGCCGAAGTGACCGATATTGTCGGGACTGTAGACCGCTTGCTGCATCGAACGCAGCAGCATGGTTTGCAGCAGCGACGCGTCCGGACGGTCCTTGATCTGCTTCATCAGTTCGGCGTAATCGTTGGCGGTCGGCTTGTCGCCGCCGTTCAGATTCAAGCCGACCTGCTTGAGGAAGGTGCGCACTTGCGTGAGCTTTTCCTTGGTCGGCGAGGCGTGGATGCGGTAGGTGCCCGGATGCTTGTGGCGGATCAGCAGGTCGGCCGCGCAGACGTTGGCGGCCAGCATGCATTCCTCGATCACCTTGTGCGCATCGTTGCGGGTGCGCGGGATGATCTTTTCGATCTTGCCCAGCGCATTGCAGACGATATAGGTTTCGGTGGTTTCGAAGTCGATCGCACCGCGTACCTGGCGCGCGTTGTGCAGCGCGTGGTACACATCGTACAGATTGAGCAGGTGCGGCACGATGGCCGGGCGGCGCGCCGCTTCGGGACCGGCGGTGTTGCCGAGGATATCGGCCACTTCGTTATAGGTCAGGCGCGCAGCCGAGTGGATCACGGCCGGATAGAACTGATAAGCCTTGATCTCGCCCTTGTCCGAAATGACGGCGTCGCACACCAGCGTGAGGCGGTCGACGGCAGGGTTCAGCGAACACAGGCCGTTCGAGAGCTTCTCGGGCAGCATGGGAATGACGCGGCGCGGGAAATACACCGAGGTGCTGCGTTCGAGCGCATCGACGTCGAGCGCATCGTTCGGCTTGACATAGTGGCTCACGTCGGCAATCGCCACGATCAGGCGGAAGCAGTTGGCCTTGCCGACCTTGACCGGCTCGCAGTACACCGCATCGTCGAAGTCGCGCGCGTCTTCACCGTCGATGGTCACCAGCGGCACATCGCGCAGGTCGACCCGGTCGGCAAGGTCGGCTTCGCGTACTTCGCCGGGCAGCTTGGCGGCCGATTTGAGCGCGGCGGCGGAGAAGATATGCGGCACCCCGAACTTGCGCACGGCAATTTCGATTTCCATGCCGGGATCGTCCAGGTCGCCGAGCACTTCGACCACGCGGCCGGCCGGCTGCTTGAAGCGCGACGGCTGCTCGCTCAGCTCGACGCTGACGATCTGCCCTGCCTTGGCCTTGCCCGGCGAACCGGCAACCAGGATGTCCTGGCCGATGCGCTTGTCTTCGGGAGCGACGATCCAGACGCCGTTCTCATTGAGAAGGCGGCCGATCACATGACTGTTTCCGCGCGTGACGACTTCGACGATGGTGCCTTCAAGGCGGCCGCGGCGATCGGTTCCTGTGACTTTGGCGAGCACACGGTCGCCATGCAGAACTTTCTGCATCTCTTTGTCGGACAGGAACAGGTCTTCGCCCGGTTCGTCGGGAATGACGAAGCCGAAACCGTCGCGGTGCGCACTGACCTTGCCGGCGATAAAGCCGGAATGGTCGGCCAGGGCGTAATTGCCATCGGCGTCGGCGTGGATCTGGCCGTCGCGCTGCATGGCATTCAAGCGCCTGGTTAACACCTCCAGCGCGGCTGGCTTGACCTTGAGCGTGCGGGCGATGGCTTCAAGATCAAGCGTCGTGCCCGCGTTGCGGAAAATGCCGAGAATGTCCTCGCGGCTGGGAATGGTATGAGTAATTTGGTTCAAATGGTTTTCTATATTTGTTTTTGGCAGCGCTCACGGGAAATGCCTGACCGGATAGCTGACACAGTGATTATTGACACGGTGATAGGCGTAGTGTAACGGAGTACGGTCCGATTCGCCTAACGAAGCGTGCTTTGAAAGATTCTTCGGCCAGGGCTGTGACATTTCCAAATCTTCGGCTATAATTTTGGTCTTTCGCGGAAACGTAACGTCGAGGCGGAAGAAAAAAGCAGCATATTCGCATGGTGTGGAGCAAAAAGAGTAACGAAAGTTAGTCTGGCGCAAAACTCCGAAAGCGAGTATGATAGCAGAAGTCGGCGGCAACGCCGGTTTGCAGTAAAGAAGCAGGCAACACAATGCCCACGTGGCGGAATTGGTAGACGCGCATGGTTCAGGTCCATGTGCCGCGAGGTGTGGGGGTTCGAGTCCCTCCGTGGGCACCACTCCCTGGAAGATGTTTTTCCTGAGAGTATCAAGTAGCAAAGTAGTTGTTGTAGCAGCTGTATCAATGCCCACGTGGCGGAATTGGTAGACGCGCATGGTTCAGGTCCATGTGCCGCGAGGTGTGGGGGTTCGAGTCCCTCCGTGGGCACCACTCCCTGGAAGATGTTTTCCGAGAGTACCAAGTAGTCAGTAGTAACTGTTGTAGTAGCTGTATCAGTGCCCACGTGGCGGAATTGGTAGACGCGCATGGTTCAGGTCCATGTGCCGCGAGGTGTGGGGGTTCGAGTCCCTCCGTGGGCACCACTCTACCGGGTTAGTATATTCCCGCAAAATTCCACAAACGCCGCAGTCCTTGCATAAAGGCTGCGGCGTTTTGCGTTGTGCGGCCGCTTTATGCAGCGCACATCCGCTCCATTCAGAAAGACGCCATGCGCTCTCGTTTTCCCGGCCCCCTGTTGGCCGTTGCCGTGTTTGCCTTGTCCGGCGCCGTGCGCGCCGACCCCGTCGACGATATCGTCAACGCCGAAATCGCGCGCCAGCAGATTCCCGGCGCCAGCATTGCCGTCATCAAGGATGGGCGGGTCATCAAGCAAGCCGGTTACGGCATGGCCAACCTGGAGCACCAGGTGCGTGTGACGCCCGATACCGTGTTCCAGTCCGGCTCGGTCGGCAAGCAGTTCACCGCCGCGCTGGTCTTGCTGCTGGCCGCGGACGGCAAACTGCGGCTGGACGATCCCATCTCGCGTCACCTTGCGGGCACGCCGCCGGCCTGGAAAAAGATCACGGTACGCCATTTGCTCAACCACACCGCCGGCTTGCGCGATCCGGACGACATCCTCAAGATGAACCAGGATTACACCGATACGCAGTGGCAACGCGCGGGCAGCACGCTGCCGCTGCAGTGGGCGCCGGGGACGAAATGGGCTTACAGTAATTTCGGCTACCAGTTGCTGGGCATCCTGTGCACCCGGGTTGGCGGCAAGTTTTACGGCGAGCAGCTGCGCGAGCGCATCTTTGCACCGGCGGGCATGCAGGCGCGCGTCATCAGCGAACGCGACATCGTGCCGCACCGCGCCGCCGGCTATGACGTGGTCAAGGGCGAATTCAAGAACCAGGAATGGGTATCGCCCACGCTCAACACCACCGCCGATGGGAGCTTGTACCTGACCGTGCACGACCTGGCCAAGTGGCATATCGCGCTCGATGGCGAGCAGTTGCTGGGCGCGGCAATCAAGCAAGCCATGTGGACGCCCACCACGCTCAAGAATGGCAGCACGGTGCCCTATGGCTTCGGCTGGGAGACGTCGCCGACCCTGGAGCGGCGCTCGCTCTGGCACGATGGCGCGTGGCAGGGCTTCACCACCCAGAGCACGCGCTTCGTCGACGATGGCCTGGCGGTGGTGGTGCTGACCAACCGCTCTGAAGCGAAGGTCGACAAGCTGCTCGAACTGGTCGCCGCACACTACCTGCGCGCACCACGCTGACAGACAGCGACGCAACAATGTCCCTCACCGAGCCATTGCGCACACCGCACTACTGGTACGACGACGCCGTGTACGTGCTCCTTCAGGCCGAACCGGTGTTTTACCTGAGTCTCTCCGATCGGGCAATCCGCAACGCATTGGAGCGCATGAAAATCCGCGCCCGAGACTATCAAAAATTCGTCAGCGCCTACCCGTCCGTGTGCTGCGAGCCGCTTGAGCAGTTCTATCTGTTCCGTAAAGGCATGAACATGCTAAACGAGGAATTGCTGTGCGATTTGCTGTTCTCGTTTGGTTGGCGAGAAGCGAACTGGGGTGCCTGGCTTGCCGCACTGGCGCCGCAGCCAGTCTACGCGGCCCATCTGGCGCGCCGCCTGCCAACCCTGCCCCACGGGACGACCGTCGTGGGCCTTGCGCTGGCTGCTTGCGGCCAAGAGGTGCAGCAAGAGCTCAGCGACACGTATGCCCTTCTTGTAGAAGTCAGGGAAACGCTGGACCGGCTGCCTGTTCAACCAATTCCCGTGCGCCGCAACTATTCGCGCGACCAGGAGTGCGCCATCCGCCGCGAGAATGATGCAGTGCGCGATGCGTATCGCACAGGTGGCCTTGACGCAGCGAAAAAGCTGCTCGATCAGGGATTGCTGCGCCACTTCAAGGCCACGCATCAGGAATGGCTGCGCGCCGGAGCACCGGACGCGCCAGCCGTTGCGCGCATGCGGCAACTGCGCCACAAGGTACTGCCGCGCTTCTGACGGCGACGCGGCGCTCGTGGTTTGTCCCGCTGCGGATGAGCTGCGCCTGATCGGCGTGGCGACGCACCTGGCGGCGCTTGCCATCGAACGCACGCGGCGCGAAGCGGAACTGTCCCGGCACCGCGACCATCTGCAGGAACTGGTGGTCATACGCACGGCCGACCTGTCGCGCGCGCAGGAAGAACTGGTGCGGCGCGAAAAACTGGCGGCGCTCGGCGCGCTGGTGGCCAGCTTCAGGCAGGTGGCGGTGGACCGCAGCAGTTCGGAGCGGCGCCCCTTCGTGCTGGGCGCACTGGTCGACGAATTGCTGCCGCCGCTGCGCATCCTGGCGCGCCATCGCGAGGTGGCCATCCGCGCCGAGGTCGCGCCCGGGCTGGCCATGGACAGCTACCCGGGTCCGCTGGCCGAAGTGCTGACCCATCTGGTGGACAATTGCCTGGTGCATGCTTTTGCCGACGATGCGCGCGGCGCCATCGTGATCGGCGCGAGCGCCGGGCCGCAGGCGAGCGTGGTCGTGTCGGTCGCCGACAACGGCGCCGGCATCGCCCCGCCGCTGATGCCGCGCGTGTACGACCCCTTCGTCACCACCAGGCCCGGCACGGGCGGATCGGGACTGGGACTGCATGTGGCGCACAACATCGTCAGCGGCGTGCTGGGCGGCACCATCGAACTCGATAGCGAACTGGGCAAAGGTTCCACCTTCCGCCTGCGCCTGCCTGCGATCGCACCCGCCATGAACGGCCAGGACAGCGGCTGACGGCCGGGTCCGGCACGCGGCACGCTTGACTTGCGGCGCGAAGAGACTATGCTCGCTCTGGCATATGATAACTTTCCGCAAACTCGGTGTATCCGCCCTGCTCGCCTGCGCCTGCGCAGCGCTGCTTGCCGCGCCCGCACCCTGGTTCACCTGGCGCAGCAAGGCCGACGGCAAACTGGTCTGTCACCAGACGCCGCTCGGACCTGGCTGGGAAAAAGCCGGCGGCCCCTATCGGGATAGCCATTGCACGAAGTTGCTTATTGCTAAATAATAGCCAAATGATAGGTAAAAAACACAGAGGAGAAGACTGAAAGCTGTCCGTTGCATCCATTCCAACTGAGGAGAAGTCAATGTTTACGAATCCCGAACAATTTGCATCCGCCACCAAGACGCTTTTTGAACTCCAGATGATGACCTTTAACGCCCTGACCAGCAAAGCGGTACAGGGCGTGGAACAGGTTGTCTCGCTGAACATGACGACTGCAAAAAATTCGGTGCAAGGCAGCATGGCCATGGGCAAGGAAATGAGCCAGGCCAAGGACCCGAAAGCGGCGATGGACGTGGCAGCGGCCCACGCCAAGCCGATGGCCGGCGCGGTGGTGTACGGCGAACAGCTCAAGGTGATCATCGACGACATCCACAGCGAATTCACGCAGGCTGCCGACGCCCATATCGCCGAAGCCAAAAGCACCCTCACGGCGCTGATCTACGATGTGACGCAGAACGTCAAGCCGGGCAGCGAAAACGCGGTGGAAATCATCAAGACCGCGATCGACAATGCGTTCCAGGGCTACGAACAGGTCACCAAGGCAACGCGCCAGGCGGTGCAGGTGGTGGAAGACCAGATCGCCAAGGCCACCGCGCAGGTGGCGCCGGAGGAAAAGAACGCGGCGTAAGCAAATCATTCCAGCCTGTCAATAAAAAAACCGTCGTTGCCGCGCTTGCGGTAACGACGGTTTTTTGTCGGCAGCGGGTCAGGCCACAGCGCCCCCGCACACAACCAATACCAGTACCAGCAAGGTAATGCGCTTGCGTGTCGCGAGGCGGTCGACCGCCTTGTGTGCAAAATCTCTCAACGTGTTCTCCTGGTAGCGCCGCGCCCTGCGCCGCGGCAAACACCATTATTGGATCAGCGGCGCCACCGCCGGTTGCGCTTGATCAACCCACTTTTGGTTACCTCCACCGTGTTGCAAAATCTGTGGGCATTTGATGCGGCGCAAACGACTAGGCAGCCGGACCTGAAAGCACGACAAATATCAGAAGCATTCGTACTGGAATTGTTTCTAATAGGAATGTCCGTGTTCTCACCTCCAGGAGTTGTCCGTGTCCATTCCCGCCCAAAACAGCTATCCCAGCACCCTGCCCGACCAGCGCGCGAACACGCGGCGGGCCTACGATATCGAGCAGCAAGCCTATGCCGCGGTGGGGCGCAGCTTCGCCGCCGGCAGCGAGGCCAAGAGCCGCCACCTGCGCTTTGTCTTCGCCTCGTTGGCGGTCGTGACTATCATGATCCTGATTGCACTGGTGGCCCGGCTGACCCAGGAAAACGTCACTTCGCCCCATGCGCTCAAGATCGCCGCCGCGAGCAAGGCCGCGCCCCAGGCGGCCAGCCTTGCGCTGCCGGGCAAGGCCAAGCCGGTGGTGATCATCGATGAAAAGGACGATGCGCCCAAGCGGCCGGTGGTGGCCTCGGAACCCATTCCGCCGCTGGTACTACTGACGCCGGCCGAGACGCAGCCTGCCCCGGCGATGGCCCAGGCGCGGCCCGCTGCAGCGCTGAAGGCAACAGTGAAGATGCGTGAGCGCGGCAAGGTGGTCGCTGCGGCACTCAAGCATGTCACCTTAAAGGGGGGGAAAGCGTCACATGCGGTCGCCGCGAACAGCGCGGCGGCGCGCAAGGCCGCGCGCAAGACGCCGGCGCCAGTCCCGGTGAAGCGCAAGGTGTCGGCCTCCGCTGCTGCCAATGCCCTTTATTGATCCGGCTGGCCAGCTGTCGGGCGGCAGCCACTACGACAACCCGGCGCCTGACTACGCTCTACAGCACTTTGGGCGACCAAGTTGGCGTTATTCGCTTACTACCGCGACGGGAAGCCCGGCCAGCTGATGCGTGGCTGACCGCTTTCGAAAAGCCCACCTTCGGGTCTTAGATCCGTTAGTGCCACTTAGTCATCATCTAACGCTTCGCGCGTCCGTCTGATCCCTGCGCCTGATACCTCATAAGCGTCCCCAGGATCCGCATCCTGTCGATACTTCCCCGAAGATTTCTCGACTTTCCGATACACGCCGAACACTACCAATGGGCCGATTAGAGGAACACACAAACAAGCATCAATTGCGCCGCTTTCTGCCAGCGACTAGAGAATTCGTCACTGATGACCTTCATGCTTGCCCACAACGCTATCAGTACATATATTGCAAATGCAAACACAGCAATCTCTAGGTACATTCCTGCCTCACGTTTGTTGAATGACGGTTCGGGGCCAGAATCTGCCAGGGCTACCGCAAGCGCGTATCAAGATCGACTATTGCATTCATCCATTGCTTGTCGTCGGATTCCTGCCAAAGCTGGCGCAGCTCGGAAGCATCCGTGTCCTTAACCCGTGCCAGCGCCTTTCTTGCGAGTGCTGAAAACCTCGCTATCTCTTGCTTGGGTTGCTGCTTGAACCAAGCGCCAAGTTCTTTCGGCAACCCGCTCGGTTTTCCTTTTGCCGCAGCTACCAGCTCAGCTGCGGCGACCGCCTTTTTCGCCAACGCGAATCTTGGCTGAGATCGACAATGTCAGACTCAAGCCAACGTTTGTCAATTTTTTTCAGTAGGCGATGACTTCGCTTCGTCATTTACAAGTCCGTTGGTGTAAATGTGGCGGCCACAATACCAAGCCACCCGAGTCCTCATTGGAGCGGGGCCAATGGCAGCCGAAAGCCGCCTATCGAGTGATGATAGCAGCTTGCCAATAGGAAAGCTCCGCCGCCGGTCACGACCGGCGGCTACGGCCCCATTGCAAACGTTCAGGGTGGCGAGCGACGTGCCTTTGCCCTACGTGCCATACGAAAAAAAACACCGCAAGCAAATACGCCTAGCAGCACTCCCAATATCAGTTGGCCAATGGCGGCCGCGACGGCAACGCCCGTTACGAGGCCGAAGCCTATTGCACCGTCAAGAATGTGCAGGCTGCTTTCGATAAGCCTGCCTTTAGATGACTTCGCCCAAAACCAATCCTTCATGGCGGTTCCTATACTTTACACCTTTACTACATTGATGGCATGGTTGAGCGTTCAGTGAGACTACTGGAACGACCGCCCCTGGCAGGAAGCGGCCTGTCGCAGCAGGATACCATTTTTCCCGCCGAAAAAGTCCTCAGATTATCACGACCACCGGTTGAATCCGCAACCCAAAGCCGACATTCATGCCTCATTAGTTTCAATCGCTGCTTGGGCATACTTATCTCGAAAGCACCGTCCGGTACTTAAGTATTGAAGTCGACGACGCGCTGGAGATGGCCGAGCAAACAGACGCGTAGGCATTTTGGCGGCCGAGCCGCCTTTAGCAAACAGACTTTATTTGGGAACATCGCCGTCTGTGCGGAAAATGCTGAAATTTGCATCTACTTTTCCAGTAAGTGCAACCTCAACGGCCAAATTCCACTGTTCTATTACTGTCGAGTCCACGGGGTTTCCATCGGCGAGCAACGACATTCCTCCTGATGGCTGCCGATCTCATCAGACCCCGTCAGCTTAAATTCTTCTTTTAAGAAAGCAAACATGGCGAGATATGCCTGTTGGCTGGTGAGAAACACCATAAATACTCCAGTTTCTCACCCCAAAAGTTGCCAAAATAGCGGAATGACCCTGCATATTGCTGCTCAGCGGATAGCAACAGTACGCCCAGGTCTCTGCGGCGTTTGTCGTTCCCGGGCCGCTTCAATTTTAATTAGGGCCGCCAGCGTCCCACCTGCGCGCCGGCGCTGCCTGGAAGCCCTGAAAACCACGGCCGACGGCGGGCGCACTAATTTTGCTGGGGTTTGACGGCCACTGACGATATACTGTACATAATTACAGGTATGGGTCGGTTGCCCGCAGTACGATGCGCACAGTTCTTGAGAATGAGTTCTATTACCTGGACAACTTCCATCAGGTATTGGAATGGATTGCCGGGCGTTACAGCGACTTGCTCACCGATGAGGAGCAAGCGTTCATCGCCACGTTCCCGTCGCTGCCGCAAGCATCGCGCGCGCTGCTGGTGCGCATGGTCATGCGCAAGGGCATGGTGTTCCGCGCGAGCAAGCTGAACTACGCGGAAATCGGCTGCGCGGTCGAGGCCGCGCGCCACCTGCTGCCTACCGGCTGGCTCCAGTGCGACCCGGTGATCACGCTCGACGAACTGTTCGAGCTGCTGCTCAAGGCTGAAATCGGGACCATTTTCAGCCTCTCCCTGCACGAAAAAAGCGTCCGCAAGGCCGAGCAGCTGGCGGCCCTGCGCGAAGCGTTTTGCGACGCCCGCGCGTTTTCCGCCTGGTACCGCGACTCGCCCGACACCGTCTACAGCATCCCCGTCAAAGCCCTGTGCGAGCGCCTGCGCCTGATTTTCTTCGGCAACCTGCGCCAGGACTGGACCGAATTCGTGCTGTCCGACCTCGGCTTGTTCCAGTATGAAAAGGTCGAGTTTTCGGCATCGTCGCGCGGATTTCGCACCCGGCGCGATGTCGACGACTACCTGGCGCTGCACCAGTGCAAGGAGCGCTTTCGCGCCGGCGATGCCCTGCCCGACGTGCTTGCCAGCCTGCCGCGCGAGCATTTTGACAACGAATGGATCGATAGCCGGCGCGAACGGCTGATGTTCCAGATCGCCCAGCATGTGGAAAAGCAAAAAGACTGGGGCCAGGCGTTCGAGCTCTACGCCTGCTGCAACTATCCCGGTGCGCGGGCGCGCGCCATCCGCGTGCTGGAAAAACACGAGCGCCATGCCGAGGCGCACGCGCTGCTCGAACGGGCCCAGGCCGCGCCCGAGAGCGACGCCGAGCGCCAGCAACTGCTGCGCATCGCGCCGCGCCTGCGCCGCAAGCTCGGGCACCAGCCGCTGCCGTCGCGCCGCAATCCCTTCGTCGCGCGGCTCGACCTGAGCCTGCCGATGCCGCTTGAACCCAACTGGTGGGTCGAAGGCATCGTGCGCGACCATCTGGCGCGCGCCGACGCGCCCGTGTTCTACGTCGAGAATGCGCTGATCAATTCCCTGTTCGGCCTGCTGTGCTGGCGTCCGATCTTCAGCGCCATTCCGGGAGCGTTTTTCCACCCGTTCCACCGCGGCCCGGCCGATCTGCACAGCGCCGATTTTTACCGCCGGCGCGAACGCGAGTTTCGCGCCTGCCTCGACCAGCTCGACGACGGCCGCTACCAGGACACGATCCGCGCCAACTACGACAGCAAGCGCGGCATCCAGTCACCGTTCGTGGCGTGGGAGGCGCTCAGCGCCGAACTGCTGGACATGGCGCTGGCCTGCATCCCCGCGCTGCACCTGAAAAAATGGTGCGAGCGCATCCTGCTCGACATCAAGGCCAACCGCAACGGCTTCCCCGACCTGATCCAGTTCTGGCCCGTCGAGCGGCGCTACAACATGATCGAAGTGAAGGGCCCGGGCGACCGCCTGCAGGACAACCAGCTGCGCTGGATCGAATATTGCGCCGCGCACCAGATGCCCATTTCGGTGTGCTACCTGCAGTGGGCGCAGCCGTGTTCGTGAGGCGCGCGTGAGCTACGTTGTGGCGGTGCGCGCCCTATGCGAATTTTCAGCCAAGCAGGGCGACCTCGATCTGCGCTTCACGCCCTCGCCCACGGCCCAGGAAGGCATCGCCGGCCACGCCGTGGTAGCCGAGCGGCGCGGGCCAGGCTACCAGAAAGAGGTCAGCCTGTCTGGCGAATACGGCCCGCTGCTGGTGCGCGGACGGGCCGACGGCTACGATCCGGCCCGGAACCTGATCGAAGAAATCAAGACCCACCGCGGCGACCTTGAACGGATGCCCGCCAACCACCGCCACCTGCATTGGGCGCAAGTGCGCGTGTACGGGCACCTGCTGTGCGCGCAGCTCGGGCTTGACGAGGTGTCGCTGGCCCTGGTGTATTTCGACATCGGCAAGCAGACCGAAACCGTGCTGCGCGAAACCCGCAGCGCCGCCGACCTGCGCACGATGTTCGCCGAACAGTGCGAGCGCTTCGTGGCCTGGGCCACGCAGGAACTGGCGCACCGCGAAGCGCGCGACGCGGCGCTGGGCGCGCTGCGGTTCCCGCATCCAGATTTTCGTCCGGGCCAGCGCGACCTGGCCGAAACCATCTTCCGCGCCAACAGCAGCGCGCGCTGCGTGCTGGCGCAGGCCCCGACCGGCATCGGCAAGACCGTCGGCACCCTGTTCCCGGTGCTCAAAGCGGCGCCGCTGCACCGCCTGGACAAGGTGTTTTACCTCGCAGCCAAGACCCCCGGACGCAAGCTGGCGCTCGACGCGGCGCAGGCGATCAAGCGCAGCGCGCCCGGCATGCCGCTGCGCGTGCTGGAACTGGTCGCGCGCGACAAGGCGTGCGAGCATCCCGACAAAGCCTGTCACGGCGACTCCTGCCCGCTGGCCAGGGGCTTCTACGACCGCTTGCCCGCGGCGCGCAGCGCGGCGCGCGAGGTGACGCTGCTCGACCGCGAAGGCCTGCGCGAGGTCGCGCTGGCGCACCAGGTGTGCCCGTACTACCTGGGCAGCGAAATGGCGCGCTGGAGCGACGTGGTGGTGGGCGACTACAACTACTACTTCGACATGGGCGCGATGCTGTACGCTCTGGCGCTGGCGAACCAGTGGCGGGTCAGCGTGCTGGTGGACGAGGCGCACAATATGGTGTCGCGCGCGCGCAAGATGTATTCGGCCGATCTGGAACGCGGCGCATTGCGGGCGGCACGCGCGGTGGCGCCGGCGCACCTGAAAAAGGCGCTCGACAAGGTGGGGCGCAGCTGGCCGTCCAAGGATGGCGCGCACTACGAGGTGCTCGATGCGCCGCCCGAAAAGCTGCTCGATGCGCTGCAGGGCGCATCGAGCGCGATCACCGATTTTTTGGCGGAGAACCCGGGGCCGATGGAGCCGGACCTGCAGCGCTTTTACTTCAACGCCCTGCACTTCGCCCGGCTGGCCGAGACCTTCGCCGAGCACTCCATGGTCGACTGCACGCGCGACGGCGCGCACGCATCCACGCTCGCCATCCGCAACATCGTGCCGGCGCCGTTCCTGAAACCGCGCTTTGCGCTGGCCCACGCGACGGCCCTGTTTTCGGCCACGCTCAGCCCCTGGAACTATTACAGCGATGCGCTAGGCCTGCCGCCGGACACGGCCTGGGTCGACATCGACTCGCCCTTTGTGGCCGATCAGTTAAGCGTGCATGTGGTGCGTGACATTTCCACGCGCTTTACCCACCGCGCCAGATCGGTGGCGCCGATTGCGGCGCTGATCGCGCGCCAGTACGCGCAGGAGCCGGGCAATTACCTGGCATTTTTCAGCAGCTTCGATTACCTCGACCAGGTGGCCGACCGGGTGGAACGCGATTTTCCCGGCATCCCCGTGTTCCGCCAGCCGCGCCGCATGGCCGAAACGGAGCGCGACGCTTTTCTGGGAGGCTTCACGCTCGAGAGCCGCGGGGTCGGCTTTGCGGTGCTGGGCGGCTCCTTCGGCGAAGGCATCGACCTGCCGGGCGCGCGCCTGATCGGCGCCTTCATCGCCACGCTCGGGCTGCCGCAAATGAATCCGGTCAATGAGCAGATACGCCAGCGCATGCAGGCGACGTTCGGTGCGGGCTACGACTACACCTATCTGTATCCGGGCATGCAGAAGGTGGTGCAGGCGGCCGGCCGCGTGATCCGCACCGAGGGCGACCGCGGCGTGGTGTACCTGATCGACGACCGCTTCGCCCAGCCCGAGGTGCGCGAACTGCTGCCACGCTGGTGGCATGTCGACCAGACGCACATGGCGTTGACTTAAAAATTCACCCTCGTCGTTCCTGGCACTGCCAGAAACGACTTCCCGCGCCAAGGCGGCACTCGGCGGGAATTCAATCCCGTCAGGGTTGCACGATCGTTGATGCGCGGTCGCCCACATTTCGGCGATCTACTGTAAGTTGGAAGATGAGCTTCTATAAGCGACCAAAGGTCTTCAGGAAGAAGGATTTGGGCCATGGCATCGGTCTGTCTGCGAATACGGTCGTCATCTTAGCGCGCGGACTGCGGGCAGGTACGACAGCTTCCGCAGCCCTAAGCAGACATTGTGGCTTAAACCGGTTCAAACTCACTCAGTCACCGTCCAACGCTTCCTGCGTCCGTCAATCGTCTGCGCCAGATCTCCCATAATCCTCGCCAGCATCGACATCCTGGCGATATTTCCCAGACGGTTTCTCGGCTTTTCGATGCACACCGAATACTACTAATGGGCCTAGTATCGGAACACACCAAACAAGTGCCAACTGTGCAGCTTTTTGCCAGCGGTTAGAAAATTCATCGGCAATGACCATAATGGTTGCCCATATGCTCACCAGCGTATATAAGCCGCATGCGAACACAACAACCTCTACGCGCATTCCTGCCTCCCGTTTCCTTCCATGAATTCAATTTGCCCCCTTGACGAAACGCTCAGCGAACACTTAAGGTCATTCTCTTCACATATTTGAACCATCGATCGTCATCATTATCTACGCGCTCGAAATGCTTCGTATCCGGCAACGAGCTGTGCATTATCAAGTAGCGCTTTCCAATCATGAAATGGGGCGAGACCATCGAGCAGTCACCGTTAACACCCATCCTCCCGGAGTATCTGCTCCAGAACTCGTCTTCAACATGATTGCTAAAGGTCGTGTCCCAGATTCCAGACAAGTCGCCTTCACCATTAAGCTGAATAGTTGCTCCGGCCTGGCCCTTCAATACTTGCAGCACGCGCAAAGTGTATGTCACTGGTCTCCGCGCATCAGAAGTGGACTTAGCTGCCTGCGTGCCTATCACTTCTGCCCATAATATTTGCGTGGCATCATCCACTACAGCAGAATGCGGCCGCACGAGATTTCGAGGCAGCGAAAAGCACGCGAGCGCCGTTCCAGCGTAAAGTGCAAAGCCACCGAATACCACTATCGATCGCCAGTTCGGTCGTCGAACGTTGTGCATCTATTCATCCCTCTTTTGTGGCGAGCCGCCCACCTATGACGATGCTCGCCAACGGTTCATGGTTCATATGCCTGGCTCTGCGAAAGTCGTGGGAACGTCGGCTCCTGGCCGGCAGTTGCCGATTGTACGCGACGGTGAACTGCCCATAAGGATCAGTCCGCTTTCACCCCGAAGCAAACGTCCCCCTCTTCGGAGCCCACCTTTACTTCCGTAACCTGCGCTGCCCGATAAATAACCCTACAGCGAGAGCACACATTGATACTATCGGCAGTGAGCCAATGAACCCTGTTAGCCCACCAATGGCGCCGTGTAGAAACCAGGCACGCCATTCGATTACCCCGTTGCAGTGAAATTCACACTGTGGATTGTAAGGGCTCCACAAACCCCAGCCTATTGAGTTGGGTCGATCGCTGGTTAAATCGGGGGTATGCAAATCCTTCACATTCCACGGCAGGAGCGCCTCCACGTCCTCCACGGTTGTCGCCGAAGGCAGGTCGCGCAGCACACGCCGCAGCCACGTGTAAGGCTCTACTCCGTTCGCCTTGGCCGTCTCCAGCACCGAGTAGATGACGGCGCTGGCGTTGGCACCAGCCACCGTGTCGCTGAACAGCCATGCCTTGCGGCCGACGACGAACGGGCGGATCGCATTTTCGGCGCGGTTGTTGTCGATCGGCAGGTCGCCGCGTTCCGTGTAACGCGTCAGGCGCGGCCAGCAATCGCGCAGGTACGACAGCGCCGTGCCGAGCGCGCTTTTCGGCGT